>DATILZ010000116.1:0-10011 GCA_035475995.1 Hanamia sp.
CGGGTGTTCATATCCAAGTGGTATTTACCGCTCCAGAAAAATGATTTTTGGTCCGGAACAATCTCAACTCCGCTTAATTCTACTCCACGTTTTTTTAATTCATTCATTTCTTCCTCCGGAAAATCATCTCCAACAATAGAAATTTGCTGAATCGGATTTGTCAAATGACTTGCCGCATAAGCAACATAAGTGCCGGAGCCGCCTATAATTTTATCAATTTTACCAAAAGGAGTTTCAATAGCATCAAAGGCCATTGTGCCAACAGAAATAACTGCCATAAAATATTTTATTTTTTAAATCCGTGCAAATGTAAAAGATAATAGTTTAAATGATTGATTGGTAAATCAATAATGCAAATCTAAAGGACACGAACCGCGGCGGCTAATAGTTTAAACATCTGTTCATTGCCGGGTTTATTGTGAAATGATTGCAGTTGTTTTGGGTATAGGCGTTTACTCTTCGAAATTAGTATCTTTGAGATTCAATTTTTACATTATGCTTTTATCCATTCATCCGGTAAATCCGCAGCCGCGGCTGATAAAGCAAGTGGCGGAATGCCTGAAAGACGGCGGTGTTATCATTTATCCTACTGATACAATTTATGGACTGGGGTGCGACATTCATCATCCGAAAGCCGTTGAAAGAATTTGCAGAATTAAAAATATTGACCCTGCAAAATCGCAACTTTCATTCATTTGCCGCGACCTCAGCCACCTGAGCGATTATACAAAAAGTATTGACACACCGCTTTACAGAATTTTGAAAAATTGTTTGCCCGGGCCTTACACTTTCATTTTGCCCGCAAGCAAGCAAGTGCCAAAAATTTTGAAAAGTAAAAAAGAAACCATCGGTTTGCGTGTGCCGAACAACGTTATCTGTCAAACGATTTTGGAACAATTGGATAATCCCATTCTAAGCGCTTCTCTTCCCGGCGAAATGGTAGAAGAATTTACTGACCCTGAAATCATTTATGAAACTTTTGCCAGGCAGGTAGATATTGTAATTGATGGTGGCCCAGGTGGAATTATTCCTTCTACAGTTGTTGATTGCACTACTGATGACTGGACTGTAATACGGCAGGGATTGGGAGAATGGGCTGCATGAAAAAAAATTGATTTGCAGTAAAGAAAGAAATACGAGGAATTTTTATAAATAAAGCATTTTTGAATTTAGCTTTCTTTGAAATTTCAAAATCAATCTATATAATTTACCTTAAAGATTTTGGAAGTTCTACTGTTTTGAGGATATGATTAGCCCTGTCTATTTTATCCTTAAACAACGGTTGGTCCGCATACTTACCGGTTAAGGTTTTATTAATCTTAAAATTCTTAGGAAGTTTTTTTTTGTCTGATATTGTTTTTGTTTTCATAATATACAAATTTACAGTTTTCTACTTACCAAAAACGCACCATAAGTAATGTTTTTGCGAAAAGGTTCCCAGTCTTTTTCAGTAAGTCCAAGTATATTGAAGTCTTTTTGAATCTCTTTTAAATTATTTGTTATTCCCATTCTTTAAAGCCTTGTTCTTGACTGTGTACTTCCTGTAGCAATTACGATTGCATTAGGATGTTTATCTGTAAAAATATAAAGTGTGGCTGCAACTGTTGCAAGCACTTTTTGGCTATCGCCATTATTAGTTGCCGTCAAATCACTAACAAACCCTGTTATTGGGTCTTTGTCTCCAAAGCCAAGATTATAAAATCCTTTTATATTGATTTCGGAATAACGTACAGCCTTCGTAACGTTTCCTTTTTGCCCCTCACTTACAAATTCAAAGGTTTGAAAATCAGGAGAGGCTTCCACCTCATAGTAGTTGTCAAGCATGACTGCTAAAATACCAAATTTTATTATGTCTTGAGCAGATTGAGCATACGGAAAAGGCACAAATAACTGTTTCTGTAAATAAACAAATAAGGAAGGATTTTGATTTTCAGTTTTTAGAGGAATTAATCCTGGTTTTCCAAAATCACCTCATCACCATTTTCAAAATCAGGCCAGATATTAAAACTCTTGCGGTGATACCGGCATAATCCATGAATATCAATAGCAGCGCGGTGTTCGCGGGTTCCGTAACCTTTATTTTTATTCCACAGATACATTTGATATTTTTCATGAAGATTTTCCATGTACTCGTCGCGATATGTTTTTGCCAGTACGCTTGCCGCCGCAATAGAGGCATACATTCCGTCACCTTTCACGACGCATTTGTGCGGCATTTTTTTATAAGGCTTAAAACGATTGCCGTCAACCAATAAAAGCTCCGGCTCTGATTTTAATTTATTCAAAGCAAGATGCATGGCCTTGAATGATGCCTGCAAAATATTGATTCGGTCGATTTCTACATTGCTCACACTCGCTACTGCAAAAGAGTAGCATTCTTCCTCGATAATTGGGCGCAAAAGATTCCGTTCTTCTTTTGTCAGCTCTTTTGAATCATTTAGCAAAGGATGATAAAAGCTTTTAGGGAGAATAACTGCTGCTGCATAAACCGGACCGGCAAAGCAACCACGGCCTACTTCATCCACGCCGGCTTCAATAAATTTGTTATGATAAAAAGGCAGCAACAATTCTTAAAAATTTTGTTCAAAAATAAGATGTGTTTTAAAGAATTGCGAATGAAGTTTTAAACATAGTTTTTTCGGTTAATCTGAAAGGAGAACGAATGTCTTTGCGGGTTACCTTTGCGTAGCTTGAAACCGAATGTTTGAAAATGAAAAACCAAAAATAGAATGGCTGAAATTGTTTTAAAAAAATCCAATAAAAATGTCGCTACCTGGCTTTACCTCGGCGTTTTCATGTTGATAATTCAAATTGTACTTGGCGGTATCACGAGGCTTACAGAATCTGGATTAAGCATTACTGAATGGAACCCGATTACCGGTGCGCTGCCACCTTTAAATACTGCTCAATGGCAGACTGAATTTGCAAAATATAAAGGCACCGACCAGTTCAGGTACATTCATTCAGATTTTTCTTTAAGCGATTTTAAATTTATTTTTTTCTGGGAATGGTTTCACCGCACCTGGGCAAGGTTGATGGGCGTTGTTTTTTTAGTCGGATTTTTTTATTTCCTGGTAAAAAAACAATTTAAAAAAGACATGATAATCCCCTTTATTATTTTGTTTTTGCTCGGAGCTGTTCAGGGTGCCATCGGTTGGATTATGGTAGAAAGCGGACTGGTTCCCAAAGCCATGTTTGTTAATCACATAAAACTAGCTACACACTTTATGACAGCATTAGTTTTACTATGTTATACCTTTTGGTTTGCATTGAGTATTTCCGTTCCATCTAATATGAAAACCATTAATAAATCTTTACGGAAATTGACATTTGTTATCGTTGTGGTTTTATTTTTTCAATTAATTTACGGTGCGTTTATGGCCGGCCTTCACGCAGCTACTGCCGCACCTACATGGCCGACAATTAACGGGCAGTGGTTTCCTAATGTAATGAACCGGCTTTCTCCCTTCTGGAAAAACTTGCTGGACAATAAAATCACCGTTCAGTTTATTCATCGCGGCCTTGCATACACACTTTTTGTTTTGGTGATAATCTGGTTTGTAAAAGCATCAAAAATTGTTGGAACTCCCCTTTTTGCAAAAACCAAAATTATTCCTTTGCTGCTCGTTTTATTGCAAGTTGCGCTCGGAATTACGACTGTACTTCTCTCGCCTTATGGCAATAATCTCGTTTGGTTTGGCGTTGCACATCAGTTGGTGGCGATTTTATTTTTAATGTCGGTTATCTTTATGCTGTATATTATCCGGCCTTCGATTGTTCAGAACCGGTATTTTTAAACGTAATCAGTTGTTTGAACAGTAGCGATATGAATGGAGGCAATTTAATATGTCCTATATAGAGTTCATTCGTGGAGAGTCAGAACATTTAAAAAAATCCTACAGTTGGACTTAACCGGGTTATTCCATAATTCTAAAAAACCTTATTACCTTAGTAATAAATGAATCTCTGGCAACCGTACCTTATTACCTTCAGAAGCGTTATCAAAAAAAGCTAAAGTAGAAAAAAAGCTAATAAAGTTTGTGAAAGGGGAAAGTATGCGTTACTAAGGTTATAATGTTTGAATTCCTTATCTAAAAAATTATTCTATGAAGATTAGTAATAAAAAGTAACGTTTAGGAAGGTACTCTTTACGACTTAACCGTTTATTCTATTTTTAAAAAGCAAACTGCAATAATTACCTGATGAAAAAATTTGTTCACAATTTTTATTATTCGTTTCCCATCCAATTATTGCTGCTTCATTTTCGGAAATCGCAGGTGTTGCTGGTTTTGTGGTTGATACTTTTCCTTACTGTTTCAGGAAACTTCATGGAGTTTTTTGGTGCCAATACTTTATTTCTCGCGCCGGAATATCTGGGTAATGTAAATGCTGCAGGTGCCGCCATTACCGGGGTGGCAACTGGCATTTTTATTATGAGCTGGAATATTACTACCTTCATTTTGCACAGCGGGCGATTTCGTTTTTTGGCCACCAGCTCCAAACCGTTTTTAAAATATTGTTTGAATAATGCGATTATTCCCGTTGCATTTTTAATTTTATATTTCCTGGAAGCTTTATATTTTGACCGGGTAAAAGAACTGATTCCATTAAAACAATTTCTTTTAATTCTTGGTGGTTTTATTGGTGGTTTTTTTCTCCTCGTCCTGGTTTCATTTCTGTATTTTTTTGGAGCCGACAGAAGAATTATCAGAAGCTATAAAACGGATATTATTGATTTTGATGAAAATAAAATACCCGAAACAGAAGAAGAAAAAATTATCATTGATGATTTTGGATTGCCGGTTAAAAATTATTTGAATACCCGTTTTCAGATAAGAAAAGTGAGGCCTGTAGCGCATTACAGCCAAAATTTTTTGGACACGATTTTTAAGCGACATCATTTTTCGGCAATGATTACGGTGTTGCTCGCTTTTATTTTTATGCTGTTTATTGCATTCTTTCTGGACAATCGCATTTTCCAGATTCCTGCGGCCGCAAGTATTTTATTATTTTTTGCAATACTGAATGCGGTTATTGGTGCGCTTTCATATTTTCTAAAAAGCTGGAGTTTAATTTTTATGGTGCTTGTTTTTGTAACCTTAAACCTGTTTTACAAATACGATGTGATTGACCCGAGGAATAAAGCGTACGGCCTTAATTATTCAAATCCTGACCGGCCTGAATATTCGCTCGAAAGCCTCGAATCGTTGAATACGCCTGCCAAAATTGATTCTGATAAAATCAATATGATTTCCATTTTGAATAAATGGAAAGAAAATCAGCAGGAACAAAAACCTTTGATGGTCGTTTTTAATTTCAGTGGCGGCGGCGTTAGAAGTGCAAGTTTTGCGATGAATGTATTACAGGAATTAGACTCAATGACCAGAGGAACGATTATGAAGAAGACGATGCTGATGACCGGCGCTTCCGGTGGAATGCTTGCTGCTGCTTACTTTCGTGAACTATCAAGATTAAAAATAAATGGGGCAAAGATTAATCTTGAAAACAAGGAGTATTTGGACAATATTTCAGAAGACTTGTTAAATCCTGTTTTTTCTTCGCTGGTTGCGCGCGATTTGATTTCTCCTACTCAAAAATTTTCGTTTGGGCCTTACCGTTATGTGAAAGACAGAGGCTATGCTTTTGAAGAAAAATTGAATCGCAACACGCATGAGGTATTGGATAAACCGATTGGGTTTTATAAAAAAGATGAACAGAGTGCAAAGATTCCTTTGATGATTTTAAGCTCTACAGTAACGCGCGATTTTAAGAAAATGCTCATTTGTTCACAGCCAATCAGTTTTATGATGGAACCGGAATACAAAGACAGTACTTCCAGGATGACCGGCCCTGATGCGATAGATTTTGGAGGCTTGTTTAAAAACATGGACCCGATGAATCTTAGAATGCTGACCGCTTTGAGAATGAACGCTACTTATCCGTACATTTTACCCAGCGTATGGCTTCCTTCTAATCCTGTAATAGATGTGATGGATGCGGGTTTGCGCGATAATATCGGCGCCGAAACGACTCTTCGGTTTTTACATGTTTTTAAAGACTGGATTAATGAAAATACACGTGGCATTCTCATCATCCAGGTTCGCTCACGCAAAAAAGGAAGCTGGGATGATGATTATAAAAGCGGTGGTATTTTTAATATTCTCACCAATCCATTTACCATGATGGAAAACAACTGGTTCAAAATGCAGGATTATTTCCAGGATGATGAAATATCGTATTTGCAAAATGAATTTGGAAAAAACCTCCATCGTGTTTCGTTAATGTATATTCCAAAAACTGCAGAAGGCGAAGCGCCACTTAATTTCCATTTGACAGCAAGCGAAAAGAAAGAGGTTCATGCATCTTTATACCGGCAGAATAATGAAGAAGCGGTGGAGATTATAAAGGGGTTTTTGGAAGAATGAAGCCAAATAATTTTCTATTGATAAAACATAAACCCCCTAATTTCCCCCTTCATCAAAACCACCCCCTCTTCTTAAAAATCCAAATCATCCATACAGGAATAATCAGCATTAATCCTACAGCAATAAAAAAACCATTGGGATTATGAAGCCACGGAATGCGGTTAAAATTCATTCCAAAGATGCCGCCGATAACCGTTGCCGGCGCAAGTAAACAAGTAACCACCGCCATTACTTTCATCACCTCATTCATTTTCAAATTCACATTGTTCAGGTAAAGGTCCTGCAAGGTTATCATCATGTCGCGGTAGTTTTCCGCAAGTTCATTTGCCTGAATAATATGGTCATAAACATCTTTAAAATATTTTTCAGTTTTTTCTTCAATGAGATTGCTTTCGCTGCGCAAAATTCCATTTATCATCTCGCGTACCGGAGAAATATTTCTTTTTAAAAAAATCATTTCTTTGCGCAGCATATTGATTTTTGCAAGAGTTCGCGTATCGGGCCTGCGTGCAATATCTTCTTCCAGGTCTTCAATCTTTTCACCCAGTTGCTCCATAATTACAAAATAATTATCTACAATCATATCTATTAGCGAATAAAATAAATAATCCGCTTTGCTTTGGCGCACTTTACTTCCAGCGATTTTTATTTTTTCACGTACAGGGTTAAAAACATCACGTGTTGCATCTTCCTGGAAACTTAATACAAAATTGGAACCCAGCACAATGCTGATTTGCTCATTTTCGACGGAACAAATTTCCTGGTTAAAAAAAAGCATGTTGAGCAGACAGTATAAAAGATGATTTAGTTCATCCATTTTTGGCCTTTGTCCGGAGCTGAAAATATCCTCTGCAATAAGTGGATGAATGCCAAAGTGCGCACACACTTTATCAATATCGGCTTTCTTCAGTCCATCAAAATTTATCCAGGTATTTTTGGTGCTGCTGAGGTATTTGTAACAGTCTTCTACATTATCAAGTTGCTGATAATTCACCTCGGTTGCGTCATATTCATAAACAAAAATAATTGTTTTTTCAGGTTCTATTCTTGCTGGTGCAATCGTGGGATTTACCTGCAAAACCCTTTTGGTAGCACGGCTTTCAAAAGGTTTTATTAGCGATAAATATTTTTCGTTTCTCATTTTATGAATAATTAAAAATTTTTTTAGAAGAAACAAAAAAATGCTTTAATGTTTTGGCAGATTCATTTTTTTCACCTCGATAGCAGATGAAGGAAGGCTGCTTGTCCAGATATCGCGGTATATTTTCCAGTTGCCCGCTTCCTGTTTCCACAACACAATGTAATTGCCTTTATCTATTTGCTTTCCGTTTGTATCTGAAAGTTGATACGAACCTTCCTCAGCAAGGATACTACTGTCGCCCCAAATTTTTATGGTATTCAAATCGAAATCTGCGACCCCTGTTTTCATTAGGTTTGAAATAAAATGACTGATATTTTCTCTTCCTTTTACCGTTGCCTGGTTGGGCGCCATTGCCCTTGCATCCGTAGTAAAACATTTTGAAACCTCCAGCGAATCGCCGGCTTTGAACGCTTTCATAAAGCGCTGGTTGCCTTGCAAAACTGACGCTTCTCCCTGTTTGATGTCAAAAGCAGATGCAGACTTTTCTATTTCCAGCTTGTCCTGTTCATTGCAGGAGTAAAAATTAAAAGCAAAAAGAATAAACAGAAAAAGTATTTTCCGGTTTAGCAACATGCGATAAACATTTTAAAATGATGATTGCTATAAAGATAAAATAATGAAAAAGAAAAGAATTTTTTTTCTTCTGAAATTCTTCTAAATCGACTTTTCTAAAATAGATAAAGCGGTAACAGCAAAGCAATAAATATTAGCGATTTGTGTTTTTTAAATGATTTTATAGAATAATATGCCTTTACTGCATTGAATATTTGTAAACTACTTTGACATTACATTTGAATAACCCTAGTAGAAGTTTCATTTCTATATTACAAAAACTTTATTACCTTATTTTTCTAAATTTACAAGAGTTGAAAATAGGGTAATAAGGTCGGAAAGCTATTAAATTTTTTGTCTATTAAAGTTTTGAAAATCATTCATTAAGCATGTATCAAGACATTGTATATTATTCTATGATTTTACTTCTTTTTTAAATTTAAATCAATTTTCTTGCACGCTCCAAATCTTCAGCAGTATCAATAGATACGGGGCTTTCATCAGTGAGAACCATTTTTATTTTAATGCCATTTTCCAGATAGCGAAGTTGTTCCAGTTTTTCTGTTACTTCTAAAACAGATGGTTCCCATTGAGTAAAATTCATTAAGGCATTTTTTCTGAATGCATAAATGCCAATGTGTTTATAATAAGTTGGTGAAAGATTTTTATTGCGAGGAAATGGAATGACACTTCGTGAAAAATACAGCGCATTGTTGTTTTTATCAACTATCACCTTTACATGATTGGGATTAATAATGGCATCCTCATCTGTTATTTCATACATGAGAGAAGCTACTTTTGTTTCCTTATTAAAATCCTTATTAAAAGCATTTAATAAATCCTCAAGCAGTTCTTTTTTTACAAAAGGTTCATCACCCTGAACATTTACAACAATGTCAACTTCAATATCAGCAACGGCTTCGGCGATTCTGTCACTGCCACTTTCATGCGGTTGTTTACTCATAATCGCATAGCCGCCGTAATGGACAATCTCATTAAAAATAATTTCGCTGTCGGTAACTACAATTACTTCGTCAAATAATAAAGTAGCCTTTGTGTTTTCGTAAGTATGACGAATGATTGTTTTGTCGCCAAGATTTTCCATCAGCTTTCCCGGAAATCGTGTGGCAGCATAACGGGCAGGTATAAACGCAATTGTTTTCATTTTTAATTCAGATTTTCTTCTTCAAATTCCAATTCATCATTATGAAAAGTTTCAGGTAAATTTTCACTTTCATATCCGCAGGAAGTACAGTGATAAACGTTTTTTGCAGAAATAGCATAGCTTCCAAAAAGCCAGGTTAATATCGCTGTTGCTATATTTGCCGTTGTTTTTTTAGGAACCAATTCTATTGTTTTACTTCCGCATTTCGGACACACCGCGCTTTGCCGATAGGATTCATCAAATTGCTGTAGCAATAAATTCGCTTCTTCTTCGTCTTCTTTTTTTACAATTAATTTAATTCCACCCACGGCATTTGACAATATCGGGTCAACTGTTACCAAAAATTCATCTTTCAAAAAACATTCTATTCCTGAATCTCTGAATCTTGCAAGCAAAATGTGAGCGGTAAAATAATTTTGAAAAGTGCGGATAGTAACGAAGTCCATTTTGGGAAAATTAATTTTTGTGCTATTAAAAATACAAAATTGTTTTTGTAGCAAAAGTAAAAGTGGATTAAAGGATCGTTGTAATTAAAAAATGGAGCTGCAAAATGCGAACTCCATTTTCATAATATTCCAATAAAATTAATTTATAGGATTAAGCGTTTAAGTCGTAAAGGGCAGATCCCTAGATATTCCGGTCAGTGTATCCCCGCCGGTCATAATCAACTCATTCAGGCAACAATTTCTGGCTTCATAATCGTTCTCCATCATCCGGCTAAGGCAGCC
>DATILZ010000117.1:0-6938 GCA_035475995.1 Hanamia sp.
GGAGTAAGAATGCCAATAAAAGTAATGAGCCATTCCGCCACTTTCGGAGGCCTGGTAATGAGTAAAGTAAGAATGATGAGTGCCGCAAAAGCAAAAGATGGAAGATAAAAAAAGGTACAAATTCCAATTGCGATACCTACATTAAATAAGGTAGATTTTGGATGCTGGTTGTTATTCAGGTTACTCATTTTTGCCCATATCCAAATGAGAAAAGAATTGATGATCAAAGGTGCGCTCAATACATTCCATTCCGGAAAAAACGACGTAATCAGCAGGTAACTCATTGCCGGTAAATAATTCGGTTTATGCATCAGCCGCCTGCTGGTAATAACCTGGTTGAAAGTAACTGCCTGCGTAAAAATTAATAAATAAGTAATTACAAAATAAATGGAAGGATAGGCACCGAGGTATGATTTCATTACACCAAGTAAATCATTAAATAAAAAACCAGAAGATTTTCCTATTTCAGGAATTTGCGGATGAAGCAGCCACACAAACTTTAAAAATATTCCATACACAAAAAGCAGGAATGTATTGAGTGGATTATTGGCACGGAAAATTCCTGTCACAATAGAAATTTATTTTAGTGACAAAAATAAAAAAATTAAAAGGATAAAATAAGAATCCGCAATATTTATTGGTTTATTATCAGCTTATTGCGCAGAGAAACACGGAGAACCACAGAGTTTCACAGAGGTTATGAAAGATTTTTCTCCTCCGCGTTTCTCTGCGCTCCTCTGTGAAACTCCGTGTAATTTTTTTTCTTTAAGGAAATTCAACCTTTGCGAAGCAAATATAATTTCTATAAATACAAGGAATAATAATTTGAGAAGCACTCACCTGTTTTCCATAACGCGGCATAAATTGGTAACCTCTGTCAAGACCTTTTAAAGGCGGATTCCGGGTAATTTTTCCGGAACCTGAAACACTTTGATCTGTGAGAAGCTGCGTACGCCTTTCCAGTTGGTTGAATAAAAAATGCATCTGCCCGCCGGTAAGCATAATGACATAAGAAAGGAAATTATCCGTTTGATCATCGTATTGTGATTTTTGTATAACGCTTGCCCAATCCGGCTTTCCGGTCTTATCCATACTCAGCACGAGTATATTGTTGTAATAATATCTTTGCTCGCCCATTGAATTATAAAAAGGATAGCCGCCAAAGCCACCATAAGGATAATATCCGTAAGAATAGGGCGAATACATATAATAATTATACGGCGAAAAAGAAGGATAGCCATAGAGATAATCATAACGGTTCCATGGAGTGCCTCTTGATTGAGAATAAAAATCTTCAGCAGTTAAAATAAAGCCGCCGTCTTTTTTGAGAATGATATCGCGGATAAAATAATCGTTTAGAGCAGTTTTGTTATTGCCATTTGTTTTTGCAACAGACCTTACAGAATCTCCCAGATTCTGAAATACTTGGGTAATAATATTTTTATGATTGATATCCCAAACGGCAGTATAAATTCCTTCTACATTGCCGCGTCTTTTCGTGTAATATAAAGAATTTATGATGTAGTTCTTGTTGAGATTATCTATTTTTAATTTTATCTCATCGAGCAAATTTCCCGAAAGATTGAATGTATTGAGACTGAAAGTGTCTTCGGCAGCCGCTTTGGTAATTAATGACAGATCCTGAATAAAATCTTTTGTGCTTGATTTATTTCCTTTTGTAAAAACAAAATTGCCATCATTATCTACAAAAAAATCACTAAACATATCTTTTTTATCGTCAAAATCAGTTTGTATTCTTGATTCATGCTGAAGTTGCAGGCTGTCATTAAATAATAAAGTAGTAAAATTGAATTTTCCATTTTTGCGCTGGATCTTATAGATCATGATCTTGGATTTGTCTTCGCTGTTGATGGAACTATAGATCTTATTGTTTGCAAAAAAATTAATGTGGGTGGTATCTAATTGAACCGGATCTGATAATAATTTTCCATCGGCATTAATTTTTACGGCTTCGCAATAAACGGTATTTCTTCTTTGATACTGCCAGATCATATAAGCAAAGTTGGGATAAAGAACAAAATCGACATTCAATGTTTTCTCGGGCA
Organism: Hanamia sp.; assembly: GCA_035475995.1. GTDB lineage: Bacteria > Bacteroidota > Bacteroidia > Chitinophagales > Chitinophagaceae > Ginsengibacter. The sequence continues at coordinate 2,067 of DATILZ010000117.1, forward strand.
TGAAATTCATATCAACGCGATTGAGAAGGCGCATGGAATTATCATAAGAACATATTGAATAACTATTCCTGATATTTTTATAGATCAAAAAATTGTCGTGAATTTTGCCGATTATTTGAAAATCCAGCGCTCTTGAATCCTGCTGCTCCGGCTGTGTATAAGTGATCTGCTGTGAATAAACGGCAGAATAAAACGTCATTAAAATAAAAAATAGAAATAAGTTTTTCCTCATGATTCTTAAAGTTTTCTTTGTTTTCTTTTCCTGTTTACCTGTCTGAATTATTTTTGAATAAAGCTATACTAATTTACGAAAAAATAATGCGTACCCGATCTTAATCTTTCACAACAATGTCTCTATTGATAAATTTAACAAGTGATTTGATAATTTATTTCCAAAAGAACATGCTTTTAATTTTTAAAAAATGAAAGTATCGAAATAAATTACTTTTGAATTTTTATTTTAATTATTTTAAAAATATGCCTGTTGTTTTAATCTCTGGTGGAACCGGACTTATTGGTTCAGTTTTGGTTCGACATTTAACTGAAAGAGGTTATGAAATAATTATTTTATCAAGAGAAAAAAACACGCCTTCTGAAAATCCAAATGTTAAATACAGTTTCTGGAATGTTGAAAAAGCAATCATAGACAAAGGGGTAGTACTGGCTGCCGATCACATTATACATCTGGCGGGTGCGGGTGTAATGGATCATAAATGGACGACAGATTACAAAAAAAAGATTCTTGAAAGCCGCACAAAAAGTGCGGCATTGATTATAAAATGTTTGGAAGAAAATCCAAATCATGTAAAAACATTTGCTTCCGCCTCAGCTATTGGCTATTATGGCGCAGATCCAAAAATATTGGAAAGGAAAGATGGATTTATTGAATCTGATCTGGCCACAAAAGATTTTTTAGGAGAAACGTGTTTGTTATGGGAAGCAAGCGTAGAGCCGGTTTCAGCTTTAGGAATTCGTTTGGTAAAATTGCGGACAGGAATTGTTTTGAGCAAAAACGGAGGTGCGCTTAAAGAATTTAAAAAGCCTTTGCGGTTTGGTTTTGCCACCGTTTTTGGAAATGGGAAACAAATCATTAGTTGGATACACATAGATGATTTGTGCAGAATGTATTGTGAAGCGATAGAAAATAAATACTTACATGGAAGTTATAATGCAGTGGCGCCCGACCCGGTTTCACAAAAAAATCTAATACTGATTTTAGCGGATAAAATGCGTAATAAATTTTTTACAGCGGTGCATGTTCCGGTGTTTATTTTAAAGTTATTTCTTGGAAAAAGAAGCATTGAAATTTTGAAAAGCGCAACAGTGAGCGACCGGAAAATAAAAGCGACCGGTTTTACTTTTTTATATCCATCCATTGAAGCGGCATTAGATGAACTAATTTAGTATTTTCATTTTCTTATTTAAATTCTACAGTAAAGAAGATTTATATTCGGATCTTAAGGAGATAATAAACCAATTAAATGTCCTTAATCAAACATCCCTTCCGCCTTTAAAATACTTTCCGGTTTTCCTACATCTATAAATTTTGAGCCGCTGTGATCAAATGCACCGATGTCATGGCTTTTAGCCTGTTCAAGGTAAACATCCACCATTGAAAATTTCCCTTCCATTTTTATTAATGAAAATATTTTTGGAGAAATAACATGAATTCCGCTGAAGGCTTTTTGAAAATATTTATCTGATTTTCTGCTGATCCTTTTTTCTCCTGTTTTTACATTTTTCCAACCACATAAATGATTTTTTTCATCAAACAAAAAGTAGCGGGAAGTTTCGCGTGAAGTGACGGCAAGCGTAGCAAGGATACTATTTTTCTCCTGCTGCAAAATCATTTCTTTTAAATTCATATCCGTTAAAACATCCACATTCATTACCACAAATGGCATTTCTTCATTCTCAAAAAACCACGCTGCTTTTTTTATTCCGCCACCAGTTTCGAGCACTTCATTTGTTTCATCAGAAAAAGTAATGTTGCTGCCAAATCCATTGTTTTCTTTTATTAGATCAATAATCTGATCGGCAAAATGATGCACATTTATCATCACATCTTTCAAACCATAAGAAGCGAGATATTCTATATTCCTTTGTAAAATCGTTTTTCCATTTACTACAGCCAACGCTTTTGGATGCTGATCAGTAAAAGGTTTGAGGCGGGTTCCTAATCCGGCAGCAAGGATCATTGCTTTCATTCTTTAAGGTTTGAGGTATCAGGTATGAGGAAGAATATTGCCTTCGGCTTTCTGCTTTCTGCCTTTTGCCTTAAAACCCCTTTTTTTCATGAATATTTTGTTCAAGATGATTCAAATCTATTTTTACTTTGAATTTATTTCGAAGATAACGAGCCAGGGAATCTGCAGCATATACACTACGATGCTGGCCGCCGGTGCAACCAAAACTAACGGTAAGAGATTCAAAATTTCTTTTGATGTAATCTTCCACAGAAATATCGACGATATTATAAACGCCATTTAAAAATTGTGGCATTTCTGTTTGTTGCTCCAGGAAATCTATCACCGGTTTATCTCTTCCATTCAATATTTTAAATTCCTCAAATCTTCCCGGATTCATCATACCCCGGCAATCAAAAACAAAGCCACCTCCATTCCTGCTTTTTTCTTTTGGATAACCGGTTCTTAAATAAGAAAAACTATTGATAGTAACTACCAGCGGTGTGGATCCATTTGCCTGCAAAGGGCGAAAGCGGTTGATAATTTCATCCTGCACCATAATGTTTATAACGCGTTCATATTCGGGCAATGCAATACCCATTTTTTTATTTTCCATAAACCATTTAATATTCGTAAGTGCCAGTGGAATACTGGTTAAAAAATGCGCTTTTCTTTCAAATAAACCACGAAAGCCATAAGCGCCCAAAACCTGCATCAGCCTGATCAAAACATATCCGTTGTATTGGCTTACAAAACGATCCCGGTCAATCGGTTTTTCGAGAATATCACCGGCACAATCCATATAATACTCCAGCAAAGAATTTTTCCAATCATCAGAAAGATTCGCCCGTGCCTGCCATAAAAGCGAAGCTACGTCATATTGCAAAGCGCCTTTCATTCCACCCTGGTAATCTATAAAATGAACTTCATCATTTTGAATACAAACATTGCGGCTTTGAAAATCGCGGAACATAAAATACTTGTGCTGCACATGAGTGAGATAAGTACTTAGTGCTTCAAAATCATCAATCAGCTTTTCTTTGTCATACGGAATTTTGAGTGTGTCAAGAAAATAATATTTAAAATATAAAAGGTCGCTGAGAATAGCTTGTTTACCAAATTCCTGCGAGGTAAGACAGTAAGAATAATCCAGATCAGGAAAGCCTTTTATCTGGAGCCATGCAAGGGCTTTCAAACTTTTTTTAAAGAGAGAAAAGACATAATCGTTCTCGCCATATTTTTCCAGTTCATCTAATAAAGAAACAGGTCCAAAGTCTTGCTGAATATAGATTTTATTGTCATCAGAAGTAAAGTAAACCTGTGGAACCGGCGCATTTATCTTTGAAAAATGTTGCGTAAAATATAAAAAAGTTTCCGTCTCTCTCTGATTCTCGTTATAGGTGGCGATGTATGAATTTTTATCTGTGAAGATTCGAAAATAAATGCGGTCACCCCCCGACTTGGGAAGCTTTTCAATGCTGGTAATTTTTTCAGAATTGAAACTCTCAAAAAAATATTTAATATTTTCTGCAATCGGCCCCATATAAAATGATTAGCGGTAAAAATAGTGGATTTTGTAAAGAAGACAGAAGAGAAAATTGATAAACTGATCCAAAACAAAAAATAAAAAATGTGTTTATAATTTAATTACATTTGATACCGGTTATTATTTTTTAAACTGCTGTTGTTTTAGTTTTAATAATTTTCATTCACATTTTCTCTCCATGAAAACTACAAACGATCATTTGAAGAAAATCAACCCTTATACTTTTGAAAAATTTTTTATCATGAAAGAATTATTGACGAAACTTTTTCTCTTTATCATTTTTGCCTCCTTATTTTTTTCTTGTGAAAATCATCGTTTTGATAGCGACAAAAGGCAGATCGCCGCAAAGAATGAGATTCGGAATAAACTCGAATATCCACGTGCTTTTGATGTTACCGGATTTAAAGAAGATACGGTAGAAAGTCAAAATGAAAGCGATTTTAAAAAACAGATCCGTTATTCGTTGGATGTAGAATATTTTGATTCAAATAAAGTGTTGCAAAAGAAAAAAGGGATCGTAATGTTTTCTCCGGATGGGCAATCAATCATCACTTCAAAAATAACTAACCGGTAATTTTATTTATCAGAAAAATAATTCTCAATTTATGAGTTTATTAAAAGAACGCTTTTTAGCATTAGATGTTTTCAGGGGAATGACCATTTGTTTTATGATCATAGTGAACACTCCCGGAAGCGGCGCCATTCCTTATCCGCCGCTTGAGCACGCCACGTGGCATGGCTTTACACCTACAGACCTCGTGTTTCCTTCTTTTTTATTTGCAGTTGGAAACGCGATGAGTTTTTCTTTAAAAAAATATAAGCTGATCAGCAATACCGCTTTTCTCACAAAGATCATTAAGCGAACGATTTTAATTTTTTTAATCGGATATCTGATGTATTGGTTTCCCTTTTTCCGGTTGAATAATGCAGGAGAAATTATTGCTGCGCCTATTGCAAATACACGGATTATGGGCGTCCTGCAGCGCATTGCGCTGTGTTATTTTTTCGGATCACTACTGGTTTATTATCTATCTGCCCGAAAAGTAATGATTGTAAGTGCCATCTTATTGGTTGGATATTGGATCTTGTTGCTGGCTTTCGGAAATCCTTCGCAACCACTCAGCATGTCGGGAAATGCCG
>DATILZ010000118.1:0-20839 GCA_035475995.1 Hanamia sp.
TATCGCTTTTGGCGCATCTTTGCCTGCAGTTTTTACATACAATTGCCCATATTTTCCCGGCTGATAATAAAATATCGCGGGTTTTATTTTTTCTTTCATTGATTCGAAATAAAAATCTTTTACCACACCGATAATCGTCCCTTCGGTTTTCCAAAGGCGGAATTTTTTCCCAATAGGGTTCTTTAAGCGCGCAGCTTTCACGGCAGTTTCATTTAAAATAAAATGAGTTGAATCTGCTACTGAACCGGTAAAATTATTTCCCGCTTCCATCTGCATTTTAAAGAATGGAATAAAATCTTTTCCAACAGCCATTGGGCTTAACATCATAGTTTCGCCGTTTTCTTTTCCATCCCATGAATTATCTCCTGTTTGCGAACCAATGTCAACAATATTTCCATCAGCCCACGTTACATCCGCAACTCCTGGTTGTTTTAATAAATCAGATTTTACTGCATCAAAATGTTTACTCATTTCAATCATAGGCAATGAAAAAACATGGTCTTTATTATAACCTAATTTTTGCGAACGAATGAAGTTCATTTGGTTGCTGATGATAATAGTTCCGGCAATTAAAACAATAGAAAATACAAACTGGCTAACGACTAAAATTTTTCTGAACATCGCATCGCTGATGCGGGTAGATATTTTTCCTTTCAATGCTTTCAGCGGTTCAAACGAAGAAAGCAGCAATGCCGGATAAACGCTGGAAATAATTAAAGTGCCTGCAACCGTAAATACAATCACTTCCCAAATATGATAATCTCTAAAATTTACAATCAATTCTTTTCCTGAAACCTCGTTAAACACTGGCATTAACGCATAAACGAATACCAGGGCGAAAAGTGTTGCTATCAAAAACAAAAATGCAGTTTCAATAATAAATTGCATAAATAATTGAAACCGTGCAGCGCCAATTATTTTACGGACGCTTACTTCTTTTGCCCGAAGCATAGAACGTGCGGTAGAAAGATTTACATAATTGATACAGGCAATTAATAAAATCAACAGGGCGATAATGATAAACATTTGCACCGTTTTAATTCCTCCATCGCTGCCATCAGCCTTGTACAAGTGCATTTTCAACAAAGGCTGCAAAAGGTAGGCTACATCTACATCATCGGCTTTATGGCTCAGATGAATATCACGCAATTTTGTAGCAAGTGCGGGCAATGAAATTCCCGGTTTCAGCAATAAATAAGTTTCATAACTGAATTGTATAAAATCATTATCCAGATTCAGGCCGGTAGTATTATTTGCATACATATTTTTTGCAAGTAAAGTCATTGGAAAAAAGATATCATGCCTGATGCTTGAGTTTCTGGGAATATTTTTTATGATTCCCGTTACTTTAAAATTAATTTTATCATCTGCAGAAATTACTCTGCCAATCGGGTCTTCATTTCCAAAATATTTTTTAGCGGTTTCTTCTGTCATTACCACAGAATTATTATCAGGAAAAGGATTATTTGCATCGCCTTCAATTATTTTAAAATCAAACATGGTAAATAAAGAAGGGTCTGCAAAAACGGTACTTTGTTCATTAAAAACTTTATCCTTGTATTTGTACAATCCGTTATAGCCATTGTTGGAAATGCGTGCTACGCCTTCCACACCAGGGATTTCATTTTTTGCGAGCACACCAATTGGTGCAGCAGTGTTTTCCCATATCTGTCTGCTCGTGCCGGTTCCTACCATGTTTTCAAGGCGATAAATTTCTTTGGCTTTATGATTAAAAGTATCAAAGCTGAATTCATCCTGAACCCATAATAAGATTAATATTCCTACTGTCAATCCTACGGCGATGCCGCTGATATTTACAATTGAATAAAATTTATTTTTTATTAAAGTTCTCCATGCGGATTTGAAATAATTTTTGAACATTTTTTTTAATTTAAAATTTTAATTCTCGTTTACATATCCCCGTTAGTAAACAAACAAATATTCAAGATTTCTGTTTTCTCATTAGCACATTTACTGATGAGCACATCATTCACTTCTCAAACTATCCACCGGATTTGATCTTGCCGCTTTTATCGTTTGCATACTTAATGTAAGAAGCGCAATCACCAGCATAGAAAATCCACTGATTGCAAAAATCCACCAGCTCATATTGGTTTTGTATGCATAATTCTGCAACCATTTGTAAGTGGCCCACCAGGCAATTGGCGCCGCAATAATAAAAGCGAGAAGCACAAACCGCATGAAATCTTTTGATAAAGAAGAGGTGATGTGCATCACAGATGCGCCTAAAACTTTTCTTACTCCAATTTCTTTTTTACGGCTATTGGTTGTAAAAATCACCAACCCTAATAATCCAAGGCAACTTATAAGAATGGCAAGTCCTGTTGACCATTTTAAAAGACTTGCAGTTCTTTGTTCACTTTGATAAAGACCAGCAATTTTTTGATCTACGAATTGATAACTGAAATCTGCATCAGGATAAATACTCTTAAAAGCTTTTTGAATTTTGCTGATGCCGTTCTTCCATTCGAAGCCTGCGGCAGTATTTGGTTTCAGGCGAATGTGAAAAGTAGAACCATTGCTTCCTGCAAATACCAAAGGATCTATCTGGCCATGAGTGGATGTTTCATGGAAATCCTGCATCACTCCAACAATCGGCATATTTTCCTGACGAAAATTTAATAGTTTTCCAATCGCATCCTCAGGTTTTTGAAACCCTAACAGTTTTGCATAAGTATTGTTGATGATGAATTCTTTCATCGTATCGCTTGCTTCCACATCTCTGCCTGCCAATAATTTTATCTGGTAAACTTTCAGGTAATCAGGATCGCCCCACCTGATCTGTATATTGGCCTTTAAATCTTTCTTTGGGGCATAGATAATGTTTGCAATAGATTTCTCTTCATCTGCCGGGGAGTAAAACCCTGTGGCGGCTATTTGAACTTCCGGTATGGCATTGATTTCATTCAGTAATTGCTGATTGTGTGTAGCGATGGTGTCCTGAGGCGCATCAAAAGTGATAATTCCATCAGTGGTAAAACCCATGTCTGAATTGAGGGAATAATTGATTTGTTTACTTACCATTAGGGTAGCGATCACAAAAAATTGTGCGATCACAAACTGTGAAACAGTAAGCGTTTTCCTCACCCATGCATTACGCGTTTGCGAACTATTTGAAATCGCCTGGCTTTTTAAAACCAATACAGGCTTGAATCCGGAAAGGATCAATGCGGGATATAAACCGGAAAGAAAGCTAACACTTACAGTGAGCAATACCAAAAAGATGATCATTGCAGGTTGATGGATTAAATCGAAATGCAATCCTTCAGGAATAAAATCTGAAAATATTTTTAATAAAACAGGAGCTATAAAAATTGATATGACCGTGGCAATAGAAGTGATAAAAAATGTTTCGGTTAAGAATTGAAATACAAGATTTTTCCTGGAACTACCCATCGTTTTTCTGATACCAATTTCCTTTGCACGTTGAGATGCCTTGGCTGTTGTGAGGTTAATAAAATTGATGCAACCTAATAACAATAAAAAAGCTGCGATAGCCAGAAGCCCGTACAGCGTTGACTTATCGGCGATCGTTACTTCAGGGGAAGCATACTTACTGTCAAAATGAATATCATTTAAAGGTTGCAAATGAAAAGCAATTTGAAGAGCCGGATTTTTGTTGGCGTCTTTATCATATTTATTCAAAAGGTTTTCCAATTGGGCTTCTGTTTTCTCAGGTGAAGTGTTTTTCGAAAGCCTGATATATAGTTGTGTAAACCAACCATTCCACGAATCCATCATAAAATCTTTCTGAAGGCTTGTTTTTGCAATGGTGGCATAAGAAATAAATTCGGCTGCGTTGAAAACAGTTTGTTCGTCCAGGTCTTTTACCACTCCGGAAATGGTTGCTGTAATGTCATCATTATAACTGATTTGCCTGCCAATCACATTTTGGGGAGAAAGATTGGGAAAGTATTGCTGCGCCCTACTTTGCGTGAGTACTACTGAAAAGGGATCTACCAAAGCCGTCTTTTGATAACCTGCAATCCAATTATAATTCAGCAGTTGAAAATACTGGGGGTTGGTAAAAATTATTTTGTCTTGTTTTTTAAATACCAATGTTACTGCTTCACTTTTATTTGCTATGCTCACTTTCGCAGTTGCCTCTCCCTGGAATTGCCTGATTGGAACTGTAAGATTTACTCCTGTTACTTCATTTTGAATCGCGGTACTCAATGGCGCCTGTACACCTGCGTTATGGCCTTCGGTGCCATTAAATTTTGCATCAATCACCACACGATAAATCCTGTCGGTGTCTTTTTCAAACTTATCAAAACTGAATTCGTAATGAACGATCAAAAATATGACCAACGCTGCGCTGATGCCAATGGATAGACCAAAAACATTGATGATGGAGAAAATTTTATTTCTTTGAAAATTGCGAAAAGCGGTTTTGAAATAATTTTTGAACATTTTTATTTTCGTTTATGCGTAACTGTTATATAATAGTAAACCCACAAATAACCTGAATTTTCATTTTCACATTTTCTAATTTTCCAATTTTTCACATTTGCCTTTATTCACTTCTCAAACTCTTCACCGGATTAGCAATCGCTGCTTTTATCGCCTGAAAACTTACGGTCAATAATGCAATTAAAACAGCTAACAAACCGGCTGCAACAAACATCCACCAACTGATATCTATTCTGTAGGCAAAATCCTGTAGCCATTTATTCATGGCGAACCATGCAATTGGAGAAGCTATAATAATTGCAACAATTACCAGCTTCAAAAAATCTTTGGTTAATAATTGTGTGATGCCTGAAACACTTGCGCCCAGCACTTTTCGTATGCCAATTTCCTTCGTCCGCTTCTCTGCCGTAAAAGTTGCTAAGCCAAACAAACCCATGCATGATATAACAACGGCGATAATTGCAAATGCCAATATTAATGTGGATGCCTGCTTGTCCGATTTGTATAATTCATCGAATGTATCATCTAAAAAATTGTATTCAAGCGGACTTGCCGGCAAAAATTTCTTCCATGTTTTATCTAATTCAGCAATAGATTTTGAAGCGCTGTTTGGCGCAATGCGAATCATAAAAGTGCTGTACCACTTTGGATCAAGGAAAGCAACCAACGGACCGGTTTTGTCATGCAGACTATGAAATTTGAAATCTTTTACAATGCCAATGATCTGTCCTGTTCTTCCTTTCCAGACAAAGCGTTGCCCGATATAAGGTTGAGGGATTTTTAATTCTTTTATCGCTTCTTCATTCAATACTACATTATTTTTATCTGATTCATTTCCCTGATCAAACCATCTTCCTTCTTTCATCTGCAACTGCATGGTGTTTGCAAAATCTGCGTCAGTTGAAAGTTGCGCGATCTTTGGATTGAAAGTCGTATCACGGCCAATCCAATCGGCGCTGCCGGTAGAATAACTGCCAATGTTTACGATAGATTGATTGGCAAGGGAAACATTTTGAATGCTGCTTTTTGTAAGCAGATCCTGTTTTATTTCGTTTACGATTTCATTCTTTTTATTAAAATCAATATTGGGTGGAAGATGCGTAATCAATACCTGCGATTTATTATAACCGGGATTTGTTTGCTGAATGAATTGCATCTGTTTATAAATAACGATTGTTCCCGCAATCAGAACCACAGAAATGGTAAACTGAAGCATTACCAAACCTTTTCGCAGATAATTATCTTTTAATTTAAGAAAAGTAAAACCTCTGAAAACATTTAATGGTTTAAATGATGATAAAACGATTGCAGGATAAATGCCGTTCAATAAAAATGCGGCCAGCAAAGTAGATCCTATCACTTTCCAAAGATTGGGCGAAGTAAGCGGCAGTTCAAAATTTTTATTGGTAATTGAATTGAATGCAGGCAGGCAAAAATGAATCAGCAGTAACGTTACAATTAACGCAATGCAGCTAATCAGCAACGCTTCTGAAATAAACTGATAAAATAAATGAAACCTGCTGGCGCCAATAATTTTTCTTACGCTTACTTCTTTTGCACGCAGGCTTGCTTTTGCTGTTGTTAAGTTCACATAATTAATACAGGCAATGAGCAATAATAAAATGCCCAATACAGAAAAAATGTAAACGGTGTTTTTATTTCCACTTACAAAACTTGAAAACTGCAAATCTTTTTCAAAATGCATTTCTTTTAAAGGTTGCAGGGTAATGGAAGATTCATCACTATTATCGCCACTATTTACCTGCAATATTGAAGTAATTTTTTTTGCAACAAGAGATGTATTTGCCGCGGTTCTGAGTTTTATAAATGTAATGTAATTGGCATTGCTCCACTGTTCGTCGTTGGCTTTCCTCCTGGCATTTTTCAGGAGATTTGAAAGTGGAATAAATGAGGTGTATTGAAAGCTTGAATTTGCAGGCGCATCTTTAATAATTCCTTTCACTACATAATTCATACTATCAACACGAATAATCGTTCCCAGCGCATCACGATTACCAAAATATTTTTTTGCTTCCGAAGCTGTAAGTATGATGCTGTTTGGGTCTTGGGCAAATGCTGAAGCGTTGCCTTGTAAAAAATCATAATGAAACATATTGAACCAGTCATCATCCACATACGCGCAATTTTTTTCAAAGGAAAGATTATGATTGATATTAAAAACGGGCATTCCGTCTGAATATAATCTTGCAGTTGTTTCAACTTCAGGTACTTCTTTTTTTACCGCATCAGCAAGCAGCAATGGAGTTGTTTCCCATATCCATCCCTCTGCTTTTAGATTGGTGGTAAGCCTGAAAATATTACCGGCATCTTTGTGATAATTATCAAAGCTCATTTCATTCTGCACCCATAAAAAAATCAATACAGCGGCAGTCATACCAACAGCTAAACCTGTAATATTAATGAACGTTGTGGTCTTGTTTTTCTTCAGGCTGCGCCACGCGGTTTTGAAATAATTTTTAAACATGATAATTCTATTTTTTGTTTTCTTTTTTTATATCAATAGAATAAAATCCATACCTACAATATAGACCGTACCCAGGGAACTGGCAGCGGCAGTAAATCCACAAATATTTAAGATTCCTCTTTCTTCATTTGCAATATTGATAAATGAAAACCTTTGTGCCTTCCAATGTTTCTAAAAGCTATTTTAAAAAAATTAGTAAACATGGTTGTTTTATTTTCTTTTAAATGAATAGCGTGTATAACCCCTAGAACACACGATACCGGTAGGCACAAAAAGCACCTGGGAAAAGAAGGTGCTTTAATTATTTCACTAACATAATGCCATGTGCCAGGGAATTGTATATGAGTGAGTTATACGTGAATGTTATTTTAAGGTGTACGGTTTTGATACACTATGCGTACGGTTTTGGCGCAGGTTTAATTAGAAGCTTTTTGAATTTCCGGTTGTTTTTACGTGCTAAAAAAATAGAATTTTTCCCGGAGCTTTGACTGCAACTATTTCTGGCGGGCAGCAGTAAAAGGAAAATTAAAAATCAAAAAAAGAGATTTTGTTTAATTTTTTTTGTATCTCTGAATTGAGTAAATAACCTTATCATAAAAAATCAAAAGAAGATTATGCCAAAAAAATTCTTTTTATCAATAATTATATGGATTTGTGGCGTTTCTTTTTCATTTGCACAACAATCTTCAACACCTACACCTCAATGGCGTCCTCTTTATCATTTTACACCTTTAAAAAACTGGACGAATGATCCTAATGGCCTTATTTATATCAATGGCGTCTATCACTTATACAATCAACAAAATCCGTTCGAAAATAAATGGGGACATATGAGTTGGGGACATGCCACCAGCACTGATCTGGTGCATTGGAAACACTTGCCCCTGGCAATGCCCGAAACTATCAGCGATGATGGGAAAGACACTACCTGGAGGTTTTCCGGTTGCGCTGTGCTGGATAAAAATAATACGAGCGGACTTTGTAAGAACGGATCCTGTATCGTTGCTATTTATACCGCCGATCAACCGAATCTAAAAAAAGAATCACAATACATAGCTTACAGTAATGATGGCGGATTGCATTTTATACAATATGCCCACAACCCTGTAATTGATTTGAATAAGAAGGATTTCAGAGATCCGAACGTAAAATGGAATGATCAGTTACAAAAATGGCTGATGGTGGTGGCATTACCAGCCGAAAATAAAGTTCAGTTTTATACTTCAGGCAATCTTAAAAACTGGGATCTGCTAAGTGAATTTGGGAATGCAGGATTGAAGGATGGCATCTGGGAATGCCCGTCTTTTTTCCAATTGCCCATTGAGGGCCGGCCGGGAAAAAAGAAATGGGTATTGATGACATCTTTTGGAAGTTCGCGTGGCTCGATGATGCAATATTTTGTAGGTGATTTTGATGGCAAAAATTTCACGAATGATAATCCTGCTGATTCTGCATTTTTAGTCGATGATGGCGATTGTTTTTATGCAGCTATTCCCTGGAATAATCTTCCCGGTAATAAAACCACATTTATCGGATGGATGGTACCTCCGGCACAGGAAACATTTCCGTGGAAAGGTCAAATGTCTGTTCCGAGAGATCTGAGTTTAAAGGAAACAAAAGAAGGAATCCGGCTTTACGGGCAACCTGCAGCGGTTATAGAAAATGATCTTTCAAAAATGGCCGGAAATCATTTTTTTCAATTGAAAAATATCCAGGTTAATAGCGGAAATGAAAATATTTTTAAGGAGAAAAATATTGGTGGTAATTCCTTTTGGCTGGAAGCAGAACTGAGCGTTCCGGCTGATGCAGTTGCAGGTTTCAAAATAGCACAACAGAAAGACAAAGATGGTAAGACCGTAGCTGAAACTGTGATTGGATATGATGCTTCCAAACACCAGTTATTTGTGGATCGCACTAACAGCGGAGACGGGAAAATTAATCACGACAAACTGAGACAAACCGCTGCCGTGATGAATTCTGAAGGAAAAATTAAATTAAAAGTATTATTTGATAAATCATCGCTTGAAGTGTTTATCAATAACGGTGAAAAGGTGCTAACTACCTATGTGTATCCGGCCAAAGGAGCTGATGTAATATCCGCATTTTCTGAAGGAGGAAAAACAGCGATTAGCTCTTTAAAGTTTTGGAATTTGTCGGGGATGAGATAAAAAAGCGCGAGATGCAATGTCTGAAATTGAAGGAGAGACAGACGCTAAAAAATATATCGGTGAATGTGTTAGTGCCGAACTTTTTAATATCATGAAGCATCACGAGCCTTTCAATGAAAAAAGATATATTAGAAATCTGTTGAACCTGCCAAAAGATCCTTTTGAGTAATGGCAGATTGCTGCGTCTCCTCCTTGATATAGCCACGTCAGGTTCCGTTTTAGTAAGGCGTGGTTAATCACACTCCATCGCTTCATTTATCCCATAAAGTAGGTTGTGCTGCCGGATTTACTTTTTGTAAAAGGAACTAGAATACTGCAATTAAAGCAATACAATTAGCTATTAGCAAAATCTTTTTCATAATCAGGTTTTTTAGTGTTGATGGAATCTTTTTCATCTGAAGATTTCTTCTTCTGCAATTCGATTTCTGATAATTTTAAATAAACAAACAAATTCAAAACGAACAGTTCCAATCCATAAAAAACATCTTCTAACGGTATAGTAAACAAACGAATATCCAGGTTTTGTGTTTTGTTATAAATGACTACCGGCTCCTCTAACCCTGTACCAGTAAGGATTCCATTCACAAGCAGGAACGGAACTAACAGTAACGCATACACGCTTATTGCTTTGCCAAACCAATCTGCTTTAAATACAAATTTTAATAGGAGACAAACAATTCCGGTGCTAATAAAAGTGACAGAGGTGTACAGTTTATCCCTAAATAAAATTCCCGTTGCCAAAAGAAGAATTGAAAAAACAATACAAAAAATGTTTTCTGTTTTTGGATTCCAGGCAAGATTATAAAATTTGGTAAGGCAGTAATACGTAAACACACACGAAAAGGGGATGCAGATAAAGAAAAGCATTTCTTCAACGGGAAGATTAAAAAAAAAGATTCCGGAAACATAACGCGGATTAAAACTCCAAACTCCCAGTCTTATAAAAATTGAATCCCAGGTGATAAAGATAATGCCGGCTAAAATTGCAGCAATTGCAACCTGCTTCCAGGTTTTATAAAATTTTATTTTAGGATGAAAAGAAAAAATCAGGGGAACAATCACGGTAAAAAAATCAATCAAAAAGTAAAGGGATTTCATGTGATCATTTTAATTGTTCTTAACCGGAGCTCCTGAGTTTTGAAGATGATATTTTTTACTTTTTACATCAAGCAAATATTTAAATGGAACCCACAACATTCCAAAGCATTCTCCATCTTCTTTGCTTAAATGTTTATGGTGCATTTTATGTGCACGCCGAATTGCTTTAAAATAAACATTATCAGAATTTCTAAAAAGCTTAAAACGCTGGTGAATAAAAATATCATGGATGAGAAAATAAGCAATGCCATATAAAGTGATTCCAACACCAATCCAAAAAAGGAAATTATAATCAGCTCTCCTGCCAAAAAATAAACACGCGATGCCGGGCAGTGCAAATATTAAAAAGAAGAAATCATTGTGTTCCACAAAACCGTCTGATTCTTTTTTATGATGGTCTTTGTGCAATGTCCACAACAGTCCATGCATTACGTATTTGTGTGCAAGCCATGCAACGCATTCCATACCAATAAAGGCAACAATCACCATAACAGAATTAATAAATATTGTTTCCATTTTGATTAAATATTTTATTTAAATTCTTTTGTTTAAGACAGCGCTCCACTTCAGGTAAACAGATTTTTAACCATTCGGTATAATTTTCCGGATGAATAGAAATATTCTCCGCCAATTTTTCTAAACTGATGTATTTCCAATTCATCACTTCAGTGATATCCGGCCTGGGTTTTTCATCACTTGTTCCAAGATAGACATGGTCTAATTCATGCTCTTTTAACCCGTTTTCAAAATCGGCCTTGTAAAGAAAGCTGAATTCAAATTGTGTTTCAGTTTCTAATCCCATTTCTTCTTTTAATCGTCTTTTTACCGAATCAGCAATTGGCTCTGAATTGTTGGAATGGCTGCAACAGGTATTGCTCCATAATCCGGCCGAATGATATTTATCATTGGCTCTTTGCTGAAGCAATAACTCATGATTGGAATTAAAAATAAAAACAGAAAATGCTCTGTGAAGCAATCCCTTTTGATGAACAGAAAGCTTGTCCATCATTCCAATCTCATTGTCATTTTCATCCACCAGAATTAATAGTTCATTCATCATTTTACTTTTGTTTAAACGGGCTTCATTTTGTTGAAGATTAAACTGTTTAACATTAAACTAATTTTTCTCCGGTTATTGATCCTTACTCTTTCGTTTAGAATCTCATGAGCCGGCAGCTTCCTTATTTTATTGAACAGCGACAGGTAATATACATAAGCCAGGTAAACACCACCTTTTGAAGAGGGGGGAAGTTTTTTTATCCCGATCAGCGCTGTTCTGAAATCCTGCTCAATTTCCTCTTCAATTTGTTTTTTTGCAGAACCGGTAAATTCATTCATATCTACAGCAGGAAAGTAAGTTCTTCCCCGCAACTGGTAATCTTCTTTCATATCTCTTAAAAAATTTACTTTTTGAAAAGCGGCGCCAAGTTTCATTGCAAAAGGTTTTAATTCCTCATACATTTTTTCATCACCTTCGGCAAAAATGTGAAGACAGATAAGGCCTACAACTTCAGCCGAGCCTAAAATATATTGTTGATATTTTTCGTGGGTATAGTCTACTTTTTGCAGATCCATTTCCATGCTTTTCAAAAATGTTTTAATCAATTGCAGGTCAATATTGTATTGATGAACCACCTGCTGAAAAGAATTCAGGATCGGATTTATAGAAATGCGCCTGTCAATAGCTTCGAAAGTTTCTTCCTTAAATTTCTCAAGAAGATATTTCTTGTCAAAGCCATCAAAACTATCTACAATTTCATCTGCAAGGCGCACAAAACCATACACAGAATAGATTGCATTTCGAAACCGGCTATTTAAAAAATAAATCCCTAACGAAAAGCTGGTGCTGTACGTTTTAGTGGTCATTTTACTCACCCGCACCGATAAATTATCAAATAATTGCTTCATGCTTTTTACTTTTTAAATGTTTCAATAATTGTTGCGCCGCAATCTTTCCGGATATAAGCGAAGGTGGCACACCCGGGCCTGGAACAGTGAGCTGGCCTGCATAAAACAGATTTTCGATTTTCTTATTCCGGATCTTCGGTTTTAAAATTGCCGTCTGCATTAATGTGTTGGCAAGTCCGTAAGCATTGCCTTTATAAGAATTATAATCCGCCACAAAATCATTTACACAATAGCTTTTTTTAAAATCAATGTGCTCGGTTATTTCTTCGCCAATATGCTTCTGCAAACGCCCCATCATTATCTTAAAATATTTTTCGCGAATTGAGTTGTCATCTGGTAATCCGGGAGCTATCGGCATCAGCAGAAAAAGATTTTCATGGTTTTGAGGCGCTACACGATCATCTGTTTTTGAAGGACAGCAAACATAAAACAGCGGATTGCCGGGCCATTTTGGATCTTTATATATTTCCATGGAATGTTGCTCTAAATCTTCGTCGAAAAACAAGGTATGATGTGCTAACGACTTTATCTTTTTATTGATGCCTAAATAGTAAATGAGTGCGGAAGGCGCAAGAGTTTTTTTGTTCCAGTAATTTTCACTGTAATTCCTGTAAGACGTTGGTAATAATTGATCCACATGATGATAATCAGCCGAGGCAACAATGGCATCAAAAATAATTTGTTTACCATTGACCATAACAGAAGTGGCCCTGTTATCTTCAACAAAAATTTTTTCAACCGTAGAATTATAATGAAAAGCAGCCCCCTTTGCTTCAGCCACTTTCATCATCGAATTGATTACTTTCCCAAATCCCCCAATTGGATACCAGGTTCCTAATTTTAAACACGCATAATTCATCAAGCTGTACAAGGCAGGTGTCTCTTGTGGCATCGCTCCTAAAAATAAAACCGGGAATTCCATGAGCGCGATCAATTTAGGATTTGCAAAATATTTCCGTACATGTTTGCTAAAAGAAGAAAATATCTGCAACCTGGCCACGCCTTTCAAAAGCTCTTTATCTGCAAATTCCGACATAGAAATTCCAGGCATTGCAGGCAGCTTTTTCATCGCCGTCTCGTATTTAAATTGTGCCTCTTTCATAAATTGATCCAACCTGTGGCCGCTTCCTTTTTCAATAGATTCGAACAGCTGACGAATCTTCGGATATTCAGCACAAACAGGAACTGCTCCATCTTCAAACACCATATTAAATGATGGGTTAAGTAATTTCAATTCATAAAAATCAGAAATGTGATATCCGAATTCATTAAAAAATTCTTCAAAAACATTGGGCATCCAGTACCAGCTTGGCCCCATATCAAACACATAACCACTTTGGGTTTTTAATTGCCGCGCTCTTCCTCCCGCGGTTTCATTTTTTTCAAAAACATGCACGTCGTGTCCGGCAGCAGATAAATAAGCAGCCGCGCTTAATCCCGAAAATCCTGAACCGATAACTGCAATTTTAGCCATAAAACAAATAGATTGAGGAATTAGCATGACTTCTTTCCTTTTTTACAAAGAGACAATTACCCTTCAAAAAATCAGTAACGGACAAGCAAATGTCGGGAGATTGGTATAATTTGAATTTAATTTTAAATTAAAATATAATGCTTTTCGGCCAAATCATAAATGAACCTGCAGATGAGTTTAGCACGATTTGACATCCTGAATTCGAGGAAAATGATTTCACGAACCTTCAAAAATACATGCAGGAGTATAAACATCAGCATTGAACTATCAATCTTGAAACTTCAACAGCAGATGAATCGTTCAGGCCGTTAAAGACAAGCGTGACTGTGTAGCACAATCTTTCGACCTTCATCTTAACACAACTGAATAACCATCGCGCTGGCACCACCTCCGCCATTGCAGATTCCGGCAGCACCTATTCGTCCATTATTTTGTTTTAAAACATTTATTAGCGTAACAATAATTCTGGCACCGCTGGCGCCCAAAGGATGGCCTAAAGCAACTGCCCCGCCATTTACATTTACTTTGGTAGCGTCCAGCTTCATATTTTGTGTATTTACAATTCCAACTACGCTAAAAGCTTCGTTCAATTCAAAAAAGTCCACATCAATGATTTCCAATCCTGCTTTTTTTATTGCTTTTGGTACGGCAAGTGAAGGTGTAGTCGTAAACCATTCCGGCGCCTGTTCCGCATCAGCATAACTGAGGATTTTTGCAACCGGTTTTAATCCCAAAGCATCAGCTTTTTCTTTGCTCATTAAAACGACTGCTGCTGCACCATCATTGATCGTGCTTGCATTTGCAGCAGTTACACTTCCGCCTTTTTCAAATGGAGATTTTAGTCCGGGAATTTTATCAAATTTTACATTAAACGGCTCTTCATCTTTCAGCATTATAACCGGCTCGCCTTTTCTTTGTGGAATTTCAACGCCTGCTATTTCATTTGTAAATTTTCCTTCATTTTCCGCTGCCTGGCTGCGTTTATAACTTTCGATGGCAAATTCGTCTTGCTGCTCACGTGAAATATGACATTCCCTGGCACATAATTCCGCTGCATTTCCCATCGCATAATCTTTATAGACGTCTGTCAAACCATCTTTTGCCATTCCATCAATAAGGTTCGTATTGCCATATTTATTTCCCCAACGAACTGAAGGAGCATAAAATGGTGCGCTGCTCATATTTTCCATTCCACCTGCTACGACCACATCAGCATCGCCAAGCAAAATACTTTGAGCGCCATTCATGATGGCTTTCATTCCGCTGGCACAAACTTTATTTACCGTGGTACAACAAACATTTTCAGGAAGCCCGGCATAGATCGCAGCCTGCCGTCCCGGGGCTTGTCCGAGATTCGCCTGTAACACACAGCCCATATACACTTCCTGCACATCTTCCGGTTTTATTCCCGCTCTTTCTACCGCAGCTTTGATAGCTGTGGCTCCAAGTTTTGTGGCAGGAATGTCTTTTAAACTTCCACCAAAACTTCCGATCGGTGTGCGAACTGCAGAAAGAATATA
The DNA here is from genome assembly GCA_035475995.1 of Hanamia sp. Classification (GTDB taxonomy): domain Bacteria; phylum Bacteroidota; class Bacteroidia; order Chitinophagales; family Chitinophagaceae; genus Ginsengibacter. The sequence continues at coordinate 15,088 of DATILZ010000118.1, forward strand.
AACTTCTTTTTTATCCATAAAAATATTTTAAACCAAAGATAATGAAATTCATCAGGCAGCTTAAATCGCCGTTTTGCTGAAGGATCACCAGCGTATTAATGGAAATATAGTTAATGGTAAAAGAGCAACATTACTCCAGATAAAAAAAATTCAAAAGGCATTAAAAAAAGTCCGTAAAAAGATTAGCCGGATAATTAATGACACTGCGGTAGCAGAGCCAATTACAGGCTTTTTAATTTGTAGCGTTATAATCTTCTGCTTGATAAAAATGCTGTACCGGCTAAACTGTAGTAGTGGGTGGACTGGCCGAAATTATGAAATGGAAAAACATTAAAGAGAAGTAAAAAGAATCGATATTTCATTTTGCTATTTTAAATTTAAACTATTGCATGGGATGGATCATCTCCATATTCCGGACAACAAACTTTGAGGTGCCAAAGACAGCATCAGACTCACCGGTTCACAATTCACTATTCACAACTCACTACCCACACATCGAAATCCAATATTGGACGTAGAACTATCAACAGTATTCGAAGAACGGGCAGCAACACGATAGCGGTTACAATAAGATTCATGGCATAAAAACGAACCCCCACGAATTACTTTTGCTTCACCATTTTCCGGTCCTTTTGGATTTATCCGAGATGAAGTTTTATGAAAATCGCTGCTAAACCAATCGCTGCACCATTCCCAAACATTACCGGCCATGTTGAATAAACCAAAAGCGTTTTGCGGGAAACTTTCTGCGGGAGCAGTACCTAAATAGCCATCTTCCATCGTGTTAATCTCCGGGAAAATTCCTTGCCAGATATTACAATGATGTAGCCCATCCGGCATTAATTCATCACCCCACGGAAATTTTCTTTGTACCAATCCGCCGCGTGCTGCATATTCCCATTCCGCTTCTGTTGGCAATCTTTTTCCCGCCCAATTGCAGTAAGCTATTGCATCGTTCCATGAAACATGCACTACCGGATGATCCATTCTGTTCTTTATATCAGAATCTTTTCCTTCCGGCTGGCTCCATTTTGCACTTTCAACCACACACCACCAAGGTGCCTGTGAAGATCTTTGCAAATCTGTTTGTTTTAACTCTTCCGGCAATAATTCGTAAAACACAAATGACCATCCAAATTTTTCCGCATCGGTTTGATATCCGGTCGATTCAATAAATTCTGCAAATTGCTGATTGGTAACGGTTGTAGCATCAATATAAAAAGGGGCTAATGTAACTTCTCTCACCGGCCCTTCTCCATCCTTTGGAAAACCATCCTTATCATCAGTTCCCATTAAGAATCTGCCACCTTCCAGTTTAACCATATTTTGAACTGAAACATTTGTTTTCACCGAAATATTATTTTCGACCGGAGTGGAAGATGCATGGCCGGCACAGCAACAGGGATTTGTTTCCTTATTCATTATTTCCATGTTTTAAATGAAGATTTCTTAGACGATTATATTTCTATCATTTATGAACAAGTTTATTCATTCCTTGAGAATAGGAATCCGCTTTAATTCTACCTTTACTGTGTTCTCTGCCATCAAAAGGTTTTCATTGTAAATAAAATAATTGCTTTTGGAAGGAATAAAAATCCATTCATTATTGAACCAGCAAAACAACAAATAAGAAGAATTCCTGTTTTATTTTTTTTTAAATTTAGCACAGTTATTTTTCTTTTTTCTTCAATAATTTTTCAGGAGAAGCTAACTGAGTTATGAAATGATCTGAAATTTTTAAAGCAGTTGCAATATCATTTATCTCTGCATTTTCGTGTGAATCACGGCCGTTGTTTTTGAATGATCTTACAAGTAATATCGAAACCGGTGTTATTTTTCCCATCACCGCAGCATCCTGGTCTGCACCACTTTCGACGCTTACTATTGAAAAGTTATTCTGCATAATTGAGTTAGACAAAAGCTTTTTCAACTTTTTATTACAAATTACGGGATCAGTTTCCTCGATCAGTTTCCATTCAAAATAAATATTTCGCTTGTCACAAATTTTTTCGCATGTAGAGTTAATAATTTCATACGCGTCTGATAATAATTCTTCATCATCACTACGGATATCAAGCGTACAAGTTACACTTCCGGGAATCACATTAGCTGCTGAATCTGATACGTGTATTTTCCCAACAGTTGCACGCAGATTTCCTTTTTCGCCGGCAGCATATTTTTCCACTGCCAAAATAAATTTTGCTGCCGCACACAAAGCATCATTTCGCTCGTTCATTTCTATAACGCCCGCTGCGCCGGTCTTCCCGATAAAATCTATCTCTATTCTTTTTTCGCCCAAAATAGAATTAACTATTCCAACCGGAATCTTTTGGGAAAATAAAACAGATTCTTTTTCGATCTGAATTTCAAAATAGCCTAACAAATTTTCAGGATTAATGGCATCATCTTTTATTCCTTCAGTATCATAATCCATTGATTTTAAAACGCCCGATAACGTGTTTCCTTTCCCGTCTTTTAAATTGAGATATTTATTTTTAAAAAGTCCTGCAATTACCCTGCTTCCTAAATATGGACAATTAAAACGAATACCTTGTGAGTCGCTAAAAGCAATTATTTCAATATGAAAGGGAAGCAAAATATTTTCGGCAATAAGGTTTTCGAGAAGATCAATTCCCGCCAAAATTCCTAAAACGCCTTCGTTCTTTCCGGCATGAATTGCTGTGTCAAAATGTGATCCGATAACGAAAGTTTTTGCATCCGGATTTTTACTTTTTAATTTTCCCCTGATGTTTCCGATATGATCAATGCGGGTTTCCAATCCTGCTTCACGCATCCAGGAAGCAATTTTATTACTGCATTCCAAAAAAGATGTTGTACCAAAAACTCTTGTAATACCTTGCTCATCGTCACTATAAAGTGAAAGTTGGTTTATTCTTTCATTTATCTGCAAAGCTCTTTCTGAATAATTTTTCATATTGTTTTAAAACTCACCACCAAGAGTTATAAGTACTCCTGTGATATTTTTTTGCGAAGTAAATCAATTTTTATGTTGGATGAATAAAATGTGTAGGGTTGATGGAAAAGAAAAGACAATTTGATCATATTTCTTTGTATGCAGCAATGGCAAAGCGCGTTTATTTTCTTCTTTAAAATAAAGTGCATCAAAATTGTGATTTTTGTTTCTTCTGTGCGAATCATGATAAAAGCATTTAAAAAATAAATGAGTAATCGAAAAGAGCAGGAGAAATTATTACAAAAGGTCAATGAGAACCAGGGAATCATTTTTAAAATTTGCAATTCTTATTGCCATAATAAAAATGAGCGCGAAGATCTGGCACAGGAAATTATTTACCAGCTTTTAAAATCCGCTCACTCATTTAATGAACAATATAAATTTTCTACGTGGCTTTATCGGGTTGCTTTAAATGTGGCGATTTCATTTTATAGAAAAAATAAAATAAATAAACTGATCTCGTTTGTGGAGAATCCATCTGACACACAAGATTACAATGGACATTCTGTTGAACTGGAAGATAATATCAGTATTCTGAAAGGATTTATAGATCAATTAAAAGAACTGGATAAAGCATTGATGATTCTTTATCTCGAGACGAAAAGTTATAAGGAAATCTCAGAGATATTAGGAATTACAGAAACGAATGTGGCGACAAAGATCAGCAGGATTAAAAATAGTTTGAAACAAAAATTTTCAGAAATTAATCAATAAAGACATGGACGAAATAGAATTGCAGGATTTTTTGAAAACTTATAATCAAAAGTTGGAAGAAGCCAAAGTTTTAAATCTTCAGTCGTGGGTTTTAAACTTGCAATGTTTTGAAGCGTTACAAAAACAAAAAGCAAAATCGAAATTAAGATCATTGATGAATTTTAAAATCGTTGCAGTGATCTTAGGAATTTTATGGATTTTATTTTTAGGTTATTTGCTTTTTTATTTAATGGAAATGCAAAAAATATTTTTTGTTATTTCTGTTGCTGCAATCATATTGTTTATGTTGACCGCGATTATCATGTATGTGCATCATATTATCCTGATCCATAAAATTAATAACACTGAAAGCGTATTGGAAGCACAGGAAAAGCTCGCTCATCTGAAATTATCCACTTTAAATATAATCCGCTTCCTTTTTTTGCAAACACCTTTCTATTGTACCTTTTGGTGGAGTTTTAATTTCATTGAAAATAGCCCGAAATCATTTTGGTTCATTTCTTTCCCAATTGCGTTGCTTTTTGCATTTGCTTCAATCTGGCTTTTTAAAAATATTTCCATAAAAAATATTCATAAAAAATGGTTTAAAATTTTGTTCAATTCGGCTGAATGGACATCACTTATAAAAGCAAATAACTTTCTCCGCGAAATTGAATCTTTCAAAAAAGAAAAATGGTAATTCGCATTATTTCTTTGTTCACTGTGCTTTTTATCTTAATGCCTAAAAAATTCATAATCCTTTTAAATACTTTCTTTCAATTGCAACGAAACAATACTTTTGAAGGTCAATAAAAGTATGCATGTGAAACCGGCAATTCTTCTTACTGCTTTTTTATTTTTTGTTTTTTTTGCAGGCGCTCAAAGTGCCTGTACTACACTTGGCCAAAATCCGGCAACAGCTTTTCCCGTTTGTGGTACCAGTATATTTTCTCAAACAACCGTTCCTTATTGCGGTGGCAAGCGGGTTCCTGGCCCGTGCGCCACCACTGACAGCCTTACGGATACCAATCCGTTCTGGTATAAATTCACCTGTTTCTCTCCGGGAACTTTGGGGTTTTTAATTAAGCCTTCAGATCTTGGAGATGATTACGACTGGCAATTATTTGATATTACCGGTCACAATCCGAATGATGTTTACACAGACAAATCTTTATTCGTTTCATGCAACTGGTCGGGAAATACCGGCCTTACCGGTGCTTCATCAGCAGGACGTTCATTAAACAATTGCGCCGGTACTTCTTATCCTACATTTAGTTCGATGCCTACTTTAAAATTGAATCATGATTATCTTTTACTGGTCAGTCATTTTACCAGGTTCAAGCCGGGCAATGCAGGTTACCAACTTAGCTTTGGCGGCGGTACTGCCAGCATTACCGATACAGTTCCGCCGGCAATGAAAAGTCTTAATTCTTCCTGCGATGCAACAAAGATTTATATCAAACTAAATAAAAAAATGAAATGCAGCAGCCTTGCTACAGATGGTAGTGATTTTGTTATTTCACCGGCTGTTGTCAAAATAAATTCTGCCACTGCTTTCTGCAATGCTTTTGATATGGATTCTGTGGAATTGAATTTGAGTGGCCGTCTGCCAATTGGCAATTATACCATTTCTGTAAAAAACGGGACAGATGGTAACACACTTTTTGATAATTGTGGAAGAAATATTCCTGTTGGAAATTCTTTGCCATTAAGCATTTTGCCTTTGGCGCCTACACCGATGGATAGTCTTATTCCGGTAAAATGCGCGCCGCAATCGTTACAATTATTCTTTAAAAAGAAGATTCTTTGCAACTCTGTAGCTCCCGATGGCAGTGATTTTATGGTAACCGGTCCTTCACCTGTAAGTGTAGTAAGTGCTACCACTGGTTGTGTGGATAATGGTTCAGCAACTGTTACTGTAAACTTATCAGCACCTATTGTAAACGCCGGCACTTACCAGGTGCAATTAAAAGTTGGTAGTGATGGGAATACGATTATTGATGAATGTTCTGAACAAACTCCTGCTGGTTCCGCATTAAATTTTACGGTAAAAGATACGGTATCTGCAGATTTTACTTACCTGAT
>DATILZ010000119.1:0-5159 GCA_035475995.1 Hanamia sp.
GGACAATATTCTTTAAATTTTTCCATCATCACCGGCACAGCTACACGGTCATATCTTCCACCATAAATTAACACAGGCATTTTTAAATTTTTCAACTCTTTCCGGTAATCAAAAGTGCCAATATCGCTTCCAACTAAAAAATCGCCATCCTTGCCAACCATCTGGTAATATAACTTTGAATTGAAAGAATTTGGATAAGGCTTTTGGCCACGCGACAGAAAATTATTTGGATTATAAGCATACAAAAATCCATAAGGAACTTTGCCATACAACCTTTGATGTTCCGGGTCACTTGAAACCGCACCTTTTTCACGGATCATCATTAATGAATCCCATACTTCAGGGTAATTTGTAGCGATTTCATGATTGCTGTTGTCATCGTTTTTTTGCCACATAATATAACTATGAAAAGTATTTGCAAGAATAAGATGGCTCACATGCTCCGGATATTTTAATGCATAACCTTGTGCAACAACACCGCCGTATGAATGTCCGAGAACATTTAATTTATCAAAATGAAGCGCTTTTCTTAAGCCTTCAATATCATCAATATCCCGTGCAAGCGTATATTCTTTTACATCTTTTGCCGTGTCGCTTTTACCTCTTCCAAAGGCATCAAAATAGATGATCTGGTTATCTTTTGCCAAAGAATCAAAAACACGATACCCGGGATGAGCGCCACCTGGCCCTCCAGGAATAATAATCAAAGGATCGCCATGACCAACTAAAAGCACATAAAGTTTTGCTCCATTTACGGTTACATATTTTCCATCTGTATAACTGCTGGGAAAATTTTGAGTATGAGCAAATGCAAAGATGAAAAGCAGGATTAATGATAAAAATAATTTTTTCATTTTGAGTTTTTAATAATTGAAGTTATATAAAACTCTCCTTTTCATTGCATCGTTTCCTTTTCTTTTCTTTTTGTTAAAAGAATGAAAAAGCCATTTTGATGATTAAACAATGACATAAAACTTGATTCTATTATTTTGAAACAACGATAAAACTTAAAGCATTATTCATTTTAAAAATTAAATCTCATGAAAAATTTACTACTTGCTCTCTTTGTCATTACCGCTTTTGCTGCCTGCAAAAGCAATTCTGATCAGAATGGTCAAACCCGCAATATTCAATTATTATCAGATTCTACTGCCTACAATAACAACGTTTTTTCTGATACCAATAAAGTTGTAAAAGCAGAACAAATTCCTGCCAAAATCTCCGAGAAACCACGGACGATTGTAATAGTTAAAACGGCTGCAAAAAGGCCAACTAAAATTGCAACAGCTTCTCCTGTACCAGACCAGGTAACTAATATTCCAACCGTTGCAACTCCTCCAGTTGTTACAAATCCTGCACCTGCAAAGACTACCGTTGATAATCCAACAACCGGAAGCAATTCTTCTGAAACTGCATCAACAGGAAGTGAAACAAAAGTGCAGAAGAAAAAAGGATTAAATAAAGCCTCACAAGGTGCTATAATCGGGGGAGTTGGTGGGGCTGTCGGAGGTGCTATTATCAGTAAGAAAAAAGGTTTAGGGGCTGTAGTTGGTGGCATTGTAGGAGCAGCCGGTGGTTATATAATTGGTAAAAATATGGACAAGAAAGATAATAAATTTGAACTCGAATAAGGTCAGTTTTAAATTTCAGGAAAAAGCCTTTCTTTTGCAAAAAAAGAAAGGCTTTTTGTATTTATATTCTATCACTGTTAATACATAAGCCGATAAGTAACAATGGTCTTAATGAAATTTGTACAACTTTTCACAACTTTTCACAAAAGTTGGCATTATTTTCTCCTGTACCATTTTTGATTTATATTTTTTCACAAAAAAAAGTATTATGAAATTTAGATTGATTAAAAAAGTGTTTTTGTCAGTTCTGTTTATAACCACATTTGCAGCTTGCAACAGCAATAAAAAAACAGATACAAGAGACATCCAGTTGTTGTCTGATTCCACTGCATACCACAACAGTGTTTCTTCTGATTCTGCTAAGAAAACAAAAGAAAATACGATTCCTGCAACTGCTATTCACAACAAGACTGCAGCTTCTCATAGTTCTTCAAATTCTGAAAAAGTATCCAGATCATCATCTACTTCAGGTTCCGGAACTGTATCTAATTCCGGCACAACTTCAAATTCCGGAACTACCGGCTCCTCTTCTACAAAAAGTACTGCAAAAAAAGGATGGAGTAAAGGAGCACAAGGTGCCGTAATTGGAGGTGCAACAGGAGCAGTCGGAGGTGCGATTATTTCAAAACATAAAGGTACCGGCGCTGCCATTGGTGCTGCTGTTGGTGCTGCAGGAGGATATATTATCGGTCATGAAAAAGATAAAAAAGATGGCCGTGTAAAAAAGAAATAGTTTTCTTAAACTTCAATAAAAAACCTTCTTAAATATTTAGGAAGGTTTTTTTATTCAGAAAATATTTGAAAAGTTACTTCGCTCTTTCATATTGCAAAGGCCATGGCAAATCAACTCCCAATTGCCTGGCAGCATGAAGCGGGAAATATGGTTCACGCAATAACTGGCGCGCCATAATAATTAAATCGGCTTTTTCATCTTTGAGAATTTCTTCCGCTTGCTGTGCAGTTGTAATTAATCCAACGGCTGCTGTGATAATGCCCACTTCTTTTTTTATTTTTTCGGCAAAAGGAACCTGGTATAAAGGAGCAACAGGAATTTTTTGTTCATGAGAATTTCCGCCGGTAGAGCAATCAATTACATCTGCCTCGTTTTCTTTTAAAATTTTTGCAAGAGCTACAGAATCATTTTCATTCCATCCCCCGGGCACCCAATCTGTAGCAGAAATGCGAACAAATAAAGGCGCACTTTTTTTCATAACGCTGCGCATTTCTTTTATAATTTCCAAAAGAACCCTGATCCGGTTTTCAAAAGAGCCACCGTACTCATCTTTGCGGTAATTACTCAATGGCGATAGAAATTCATTTACTAAATATCCATGCGCTCCATGAATTTCAAAAACTTCAAAGCCCGCTTCTGTGGCTCTTTTGGTAGCAGTTCCAAAATCTTTTACCAATTGTTTAATTTCATCTTTCGTCATTGCCATAGGTGCAGGTTCATCTTTCTTAAAAGCAACAGCGCTTGGTGCCAATGTCTGCCATCCGCCTTCATTTTCTGTCAACGCAACGCGCCCTTTCCATGGGCTTAAATGGCTGGCCTTTCTTCCGGCATGTGCGAGTTGGATTCCGGGAACTGCATCTTGTTCTTTTATAAAAGCGGTAATTTTTTTTAAAAAAGGAACATGTTCATCTTTCCAGAGTCCGAGGTCGTCAGGTGAAATTCTTCCTTCCGGAGAAACGGCAGTTGCTTCGGTAAAAACAAGGGCGGCACCTCCAACAGCACGTGTTCCAAGATGTACCAAATGCCAATCGTTTGCAAATCCATCCACACTGGAATACTGGCACATTGGCGAAACGACGATCCTGTTTTTTAAAGTAATATCGCGGATTTTTATAGGTTCAAAAAGTAAAGCCATAGTTTTTATTTTATTTGCGAATTTCCCATCTATTTTCCTTAAAAAAAATTCCTTCAGTTCAACTACAAATTGTCAGCAAAGAATTAACACCCGTTATTACCTTTTCAGATTTTCTAAATCATTTTTCCTAAAAGAATTTCCATTAATTTTGCCGACCTCGGTCCCGTAGTTCAATGGATAGAATAGAAGTTTCCTAAACTTTTGATACAAGTTCGATTCTTGTCGGGACTACCACTTACCCAACAGCAAATCAATAAATGGTTCAAATTTGTATTTTGCTTTTTGCATAAATTCGCCATCATTTTAAAAACTTTCTATTATTTCTTTATCTTCATTTCATGAAACAAATTCTGACTGTTTTCTTTTTATTTTCTTTCTCAACCACATTTTCACAAACCTTGACTCCGGATTATTTTTATGTAAAAACAAAAGATTCTTTGCCTTTTTTAAAATATGGATTGGGCGAAGACAGGCTTGGTGGAGCCAAAATGACTTTCTTAGACAGCAATATAGTTTTAAAAGTAACGGATAGCTCCAGGGATGATTATAAAGTACAGCTTTCACAATTCCATAATGCCTGGATAGAAAAAGAGAAGGTTGCGAAAACAATCGCAATGGAAGAGAAGCAACATCTTACCAGCAGTTGGAATGTCTATGGTGATTCACTTTATGATTATGTGATCGTCTCACTTGACCAAAAATTACCTTACCGGAGTGAAATGAAAATCAATCCATCGAGGATTGTGGTCGATATTTTTGGAGCTGTGAGCAATACCAACTGGATCACGCAGCTTTCTTCTGCAAAAGCAATAAAAAATGCATGGTACGAACAGCCGGAAGATGATGTAATGCGCGTAATTATTGAATTAAAGCATTCTCAAAACTGGGGCTACCGGATCTATTATTCAGAAAATAATAAATTAACGATCAGGATAAAGCGCCAGCCGCGCATCTTAAATTTAAGCAATTTGAAAGTTGCGGTTGATGCAGGGCACGGAGGCGAGAATGTGGGCGCAACAGGCATTACCTCTAAAATAAAAGAGAAGGATTATACTTTATTAATTGCAAAAGAACTGGAAAAGCAATTGATAAAGAAAAAAGCAAAAGTGGTGATGACGAGAACAAAAGACACAACGCTGAGCATGTTTGAAAGAATACAATATTTAGAACAACAAAATCCGGATTTGCTCATTAGCATTCATTTGAATTCAGCATCAAAAGATACAATTAGCGGTGTGAGTACGTATTATCGTTATATTGGATTTCGTCCATTGAGCCAGGCAATATTAAAAAGCATGTTACAACTTGGATTGCACGAATTTGGCAACGTTGGAAGTTTTAATTTTTCTTTGAGCGGGCCTACAGATTATCCCAATTGTTTGGTAGAAGTTGCTTTCCTGAGTAATAAAAAAGACGAAAAAAAGATCCTTGATCCCAAGTTTCGAAGAGAAGCGGCAATCAAGATTGTTGAAGGCATAGAGGACTTTTTAAAAAAATTATAAGTACCTTGTAAGAACCAAAATCTTCAAAAATCATCTTTTTTCAAAGTTGTTTTTCAAACTCAACAAAAATTTGATCGTTTATTATGACCGTGAAACATACATCTGAAAGATTAAGTCAGCTCGCCGAAACTCTTATCGGCAGTGAGATTGTTCGTTTG
>DATILZ010000120.1:0-6305 GCA_035475995.1 Hanamia sp.
ATATCCGTTACGCATAAACTGAAAGTGGGCGCCGGCTTCAGCATGTTGAAGATGCGGTTCTATAAACGCATCTTTAATGATTTTTAAAGAATCAGGATTGATATATTCTTTAAAATCACCTTCTTCTGCTGCAGGATTTTCTACTTTAAATAGCCGGTCATACAACCTTACTTCTGCTGTAGCAGTATCACGCGCATTGAGCCAGTGAATCGTTCCTTTCACTTTTAAATGACTGGTATCATGATGGCTTTTGCTTTCCGGCAGATAAGTGGCATGTATCTCTGTTACATTTCCATCTTCATCTTTTTTAAAGCTTTCACATTTGATGATGTAAGCACTTTTTAATCGCACCATTTGTCCTGGTGCGAGGCGAAACCATTTCTTAACCGGTGTTTCCATGAAATCTTCTTTTTCGATCCAAAGCTCTTTTGAAAAAGTAATCGTCCTTGTATTTTCAGGATCATTGGGAAGATTTTCAGTAGTTAATTCTTCTGTTTTATTTTCATCATAATTATCAATGATCAGTTTTACCGGGTTCAAAACGGCCATCACCCGATTAGCAGTTTGATTCAATTCCTCACGGATACAAAATTCCAAAAGGCTGATGTCAATTAAATTATCACGTTTGGCTACGCCGATCTTTTCACAAAAGGTTCTGATGCTTGAAGGCGTATATCCTTTTCTTCTGAAACCCGATATGGTAGGCATTCTTGGGTCGTCCCAACCAGAAACATAACCGTCATTTACAAGCGTTAATAATTTACGTTTACTCATTACCGTATAGGTCATGTTCAGCCGTGCAAATTCATATTGATGTGAGGGAAAAATTTCTAATTTGTCAATAAACCAATCATACAAAGCGCGATGCGGAACAAATTCCAACGTGCAAATGCTGTGGGTAATATGTTCGATGCTATCGCTTTGTCCGTGTGCAAAATCATACATTGGATAGATGCACCATTTGTTGGCGGTGCGGTGGTGAGCAGCATGCTTGATGCGATACATGATCGGATCACGCATCAGCATATTAATGTGCGCCATATCAATTTTTGCCCGCAATACTTTTTCGCCGTCTTTGTATTTCCCTTCTTTCATTTCCTTGAAAAGACGAAGGTTTTCTTCTACGCTTCTGTTGCGAAATTCATTTTCTTTTCCCGGTTCTGTCGGTGTTCCTTTTTCAGCAGCGATCTTTTCTGAATTGCTGTCATCTATATAAGCAAACCCTTTACTGATCAGCTTTACGGCAAATGAATATAATTCATCAAAGTAATCACTGGAATAATATTCATTGCTCCACCCAAAGCCGAGCCAGTGAATATCTTCCTTGATGCTATCTACATATTCCGTCTCTTCTGTTATCGGATTGGTATCATCGAAACGAAGGTTGGTAGTGCCTTTATATTTTTGTGTCAAACCAAAATTCAGGCAAATGCTTTTTGCATGGCCAATGTGTAAATAACCGTTCGGCTCCGGTGGAAAACGGGTTAAGATGCTTGTATATTTTCCACTTCGAAGATCTTCTTCAATAATTTCTTCTATAAAATTCAGACTTTTTCCTTCCTGTGAGTTATTTATTTCTATTGACATTTTCTTTTTTTAATAAAAGTATTCCGCTATTTTCCTTTATAATTTTGAACAATAAGAAGAATGCTCAAGGCTCAAGCCCTATTTTCTTTCGTTTCGCCACTTTAGCTAATTTACAAAATATCAGTTTAAAATAAATAAATTTCTAAACATTCTAAACTCTCTGATCATTCTAAACCAACCCTATCTACTCCATACTCTCCACAATCAATTCTGCTAAATCGATCACTTTCACTTCTTCTTCTTTTTCATGAAGCTTTACACCGTCCGTGAGCATCATCATACAAAAAGGGCAATTAGATGCAATGATTTTAGCACCGGTTTCTATCGCTTCGCCCGTTCTTTCTTCATTGATCCTTTTGTTGCCTTTTTCTTCTTCTTTAAAAACCTGTGAGCCGCCGGCGCCGCAACACAATCCGTTGCTGCGGGAGCGTTTCATCTCTACTAGTTCCACATCTAGTGCCTCCAAAACTTTTCGCGGAGCTTCATAAATATTATTTGCCCGGCCAATATAACAGCTATCGTGGTACGTAATTTTTTTTCCTTTAAAAGTTCCACTTTCCTTCATTTTTATTTTTCCTTCATCAATTAATTGTTGCAGGAAAACGGTATGATGCACCACTTCATAATTTCCACCTAAAGCAGGATATTCATTTTTTAAAATATTAAAGCAATGCGGACAGGTGGTAACTATTTTTTTGATGCCATAACCATCCAGCAGTTGTATATTCTGATAGGCCATCATCTGGAAGAGAAACTCATTGCCGGCACGCCTTGCAGGGTCGCCGTTGCAGATTTCTTCTTTTCCCAGAATGGCATAATTTATCCCTACCTTATTTAAGATTGTTGCGAAGGCTTTGGTTATTTTTTGCGCACGCTGATCAAAACTTCCGGCACAGCCCACATAAAATAATATTTCGGGACTTTTACCTTCCGCCATCATTTCCGCCATCGTTGGAATATGCATTCTCGTTTAATTTTTGCGGCTAAAATACAACAAAGTAATAAGCTAATTTGCTGATTGCCTAATCTCTTGATTAATGCATTCAGCAAACCGACAAATAACCAGGATTCTGTGCGGTTTTTAAAAATGTAATGAAATTAAAAAAGGTTGGTAAACCGGCATCCTCTGATAAGAGCTTATAGAAATTAAACCATTGATCTTAAACATAGGAAAGAATTGAAAATTGGCTGCCGGGGTTGACGTCTTCACCAACCCATTCCAAAAGACTGAGGCCAGGTTAACGTCTTCACCAACCCATTGCAAATTCAACGCTGCCAGGGTTGGTGTCTTCACCAACCTATTGCAAAAGACTGGCTGCCGGGGTTGGTGTCTTCACCAACCCATTGTAAAAGACCGAGGCCAGGTTAACGTCTTCACCAACCCATTGCAAATTCAACAAACAATTTTCTTCCGGAACAACATCGTTCAACCGTTTACACTTATTTTTGCGCCAATAACCTTACCTGTAAATATCTTTAAGAAACTGAATTTGATCAAGAAAATAAAAAACTGGGAACAATGGCCTTTCAAACTTTTATATGCTCCCATTGTTCCTGTTTGGATTTGGTATATGCTCCGTTCACGGGCGGTTTGGTTTTTTACCCCGAGTAATCCAAAACTTACTTTTGGCGGTATGGATGGCGAGCCCAAAAAAGAAATGCATGAGCTTTTACCACCGGGATACTGTCCTGTCTATTTTAATGTAAAGCCTTCCCGTAATTTCGAAGATGTAAAAAAAGAACTTGAAAAATCAGGCATCCAATATCCGCTGATTGTAAAGCCGGAAGTAGGCGGGCAGGGCATTTTATTCAGAAAAATTGAAAATGAAGCGCATTTAAAAGAGTATCATTCTAAAATTCCGGTAGAATATTTTATCCAGGAATATATAAAATATCCGGTGGAAGTAAGCCTGTTTTATTACCGGTATCCCTATGAAAAAAAAGGCGCTATTACTGGCTTTCTTCAAAAGATACCAATGCGGGTTACAGGAGATGGCGTGCATACTTTGGGACAACTGCTGCTCAGGGATCTGAAAACCAAAAAACGGCTGGCGGAACTGAAACTGAAACACGAAATAAATTTTAATAAGATCATTCCTGAAGGAGAGGTTTATATTTTAAGCTATGCCGGCAATCACAACCGCGGTGCTCATTTCATCGATTTAAGCGCGGAGATAAATGAGCAGATGGTACAAATACTGGATAATATCAGTTTGCAGATCAATGATTTCTTTTATGGCCGTTACGATATCATGTGCAATTCAATTGAAGAATTGAAACAAGGAAAAAACTTTGTAATCCTCGAATATAACGGTTCGGGCGCTGAGCCGAATCACTTTTATGATACCGGCTATACTTTGACCGGTGCCTGGAAAGAGATTTTAAAACATTGGAAAATACTTTACGGGATCAGTAGTTACAATCACAGGCAGGGAGTTCCATACTGGCCCCTGATGAAAGGCTTTCGCTTTCGTATCCAGACAAAAAAATATTATAAAAAAATTAATAAGGCCGATAAAGAAATCTCGTGAAAATAAAACAACTTGCCTCATCTAAAATCTGAATAATAATGTTTAAAAATATTTTAGCCTTTTTAATTCTTATTTCTATAAATGCTCATTCACAAAATTATACGCCCGTAGATCCCGGAAGCAAAGTTCATTTTATTATTAAAAATTTCGGTATCAATACCGGGGGAGATTTTTCCGGGCTAAAAGGTCGCATCGTTTTTTCACCTGAAAACCCTGCTGACAGCAAGTTTGAAGTAACGGTTTCCGCATCCACCATAGATACCGATAATCAAATGCGTGATAAAAATCTTGCCAGCGACGAATACTTTGATGCGGCAAAATTTCCCCTGATAAAAATGGTTTCTAGCAAGATCAGCAAGACAAATAAAACCGCTGATGGTTTTTATTTTTTTACCGGAGAACTCACGATCAAGGGCGTTACCAGGAGCATTTCTTTCCCATTCCAGGTAAAAAAAATAAATGGTGATTATTTATTTACCGGCAATTTTGACATTGACCGTACAGATTTTGGGGTAGGCGAAAAAAATATCGTATTGAGCAATAAAGTATCGGTATCATTATCGGTTACAGCAAAAAAGGACTAACCATATGGCTTTGGTAAAAATCTTTTTCTGGGGATTAATGATCAGCTTTCTTGGATCGCTGCCGCTCGGAACACTGAATGTAGCTGCTATGCAGATCAGTGTGCAGGAAAATATCCGCAGCGCTATTTATTTTTCGCTCGGCTCTTTGCTGGTAGAAATGATCTATGTACGCCTTTCTCTTGTAGGCATCAATTGGATCCGCAAACAAAAGAAATTATTTCGCTGGATGGAATGGATCACGCTGGCAATCGTGGTAGCCCTGGCTATCGGAAGTTTTGTAGCCGCTATGCAGACGCATCAGGCCAAAAATGTCATTTTACACAACAATATCAATCGCTTTGTTTTAGGAGTAATGATGAGTGCGATCAGCCCGATGCAAATTCCCTTTTGGTTTGGATGGAGCACAGTTTTATTTACCAAAAATATCCTGCAACCCAAAAATTCTTACTACAACATTTATATCTTCGGCATTGGCCTCGGTACGCTTTTTGGAAATTTTGTTTTCATTTTTGGCGGTAAATGGATCGTGGAAAAATTACACGGAAATCAAAATCTGATGAACTGGATCATCGGAGGAATTTTTGCGGCTACAGCAGTCATTTTTTTGATAAAGATCCTCATGCATAAAGATGCCGTGGAGAAGATTGATGAGATGACTGTAAAGGAAGGTTGAGGGTTGAAGGTTTACCAAATATTATTTGAGGGCTAATTACAAATTCACCATTTTTCTTGTTTTACTGTAAAGCGATTTATTTACAATCTCAGGTTCTTTTCTTGCATCGGCAAATCAATTGAATACTTTGGTTTCCTCTTCACGTTATAGTGGCGAGGGGAAACAGTGAATGACTTTATCCGGCCTGAACGCTTTCTTTCCGGTCTGAACGCTTTCTTTCCGGTCTGAACGCTTTCTTCAGCGGTCAGAACGATTATCAAATCAAATCGTTCAAACCCCTGATACCCTTCCTGGCCGCTTTTAAAAGTTCACTGGATTTATCTCTTGTGGTGTACAATAACTTTTCTGTGCATTCTTTCAATAATTTCAAGCTCTCAGTAACATTGCAGTCTTGATTTTAAAAAAATCACCCGCTTTTAACCATCAGGCATTTTCAATCTCAGCAGCATCAGATCATGTTTTAAAACCGGCGCTAAATCAGCACCGAACATACTTTCATATTTATTTGAAAAAAAACTAGATGCAGGCAATAAGTAAAAAAATCAGTCGTTTTAATTCCTGAGTCGTAGTTGAAAAAAAATCAAATAATCAAAGAGAATAATCTTTACTTTGCGGAGCCAATCAGCCGCCGCAATCAATCAAGAATTTCCAGATGAAATTTAAAATTTCCTTCTTATCAGTATTATTCCTTTTTGCTGTTGAGGCAGGAGCGCAATCATATTTTTATAATAATAATTATTTTGATAACGATGTTATTTATGAAGCCGGAATATCATTTGGCCCGATGAACAGCCTGACAGATATTGGAGGAACGCCGGGTCTGGGACAAAAGGGCCCCAAAGATTTAAATATCAAAAGCACTACCCTTTTCGGAAGTATTTATGGAATGGCTTTTTACAAACATTTTCTTGGATTCAGAGCCGAAGCTAC
>DATILZ010000121.1:0-6849 GCA_035475995.1 Hanamia sp.
TTGGAAATAAAAGCGAATCTGATTGCGCAGTTAACCGGCCCTGTAAAATGGACACAAACTATAGAGCAGATGATTGCAGATGGCGCTACAGAATTCACAGAATGTGGTCCCGGAAAGGTCTTACAGGGTTTGGTTGCAAAAATAAACCGTGAAGTAGCAACCAGTGGAATTGGATTAGCTTTCTTTTGAAGTTTTTTTTAATAAAACTGAGATAAAGAATTCAGCTTATTTATCCTTTTGCTATACACATTTCTATCAGCAGGAACAAAATACGCTCTATCAGTTTTTAAATTTCATTCTTTAAATACTTTATCTTCATTGATTAATTTAACTCTTATGAAGATTATTCTTTTTACTTTTCTAATGGCATTCAATACACCAATTTTTTCGCAAATAAAATATCCTGATACAAAAAAAGTTGATCAGGAGGATAATTATTTTGGAACAATTATTAAAGATCCATACCGGTGGCTGGAAGATGATAACAGCACTAAAACAAAAGCTTGGGTAAGGGAAGAAAATAAAGTAACGGAAGATTATTTGTCCAAAATTCCATTTCGTCAAAAAATAAAAGACCGTCTGCAGGAATTGTGGAATTACACAAAATATGGTTCGCCTTTTAAACAGGGTGATTATTATTATTTTTATAAAAATGACGGATTGCAAAACCAGGCTGTATTGTACCGGCAGAAAGGATTTGATGCAGAACCCGAAGTTTTTATTGACCCAAATAAAATGAGCAAAGACGGAACTGCTGCCGTAGGAACTTTGTCTTTTAGCAAGAATAATAAGTACGCAGTTTACTTTGAAGCGCAGGCAGGAAGTGATTGGGAGGATGCGCACATTATGAATGTAAATGATAAAAGTTTACTTAAAGATGAATTGCATTTTATCAAATTTAGTGGCGCATCTTGGAAGGGTGATGACGGTTTTTATTACAGCCGCTATCCGGCTCCGGATGAAAAAAGCAAACTGACCACACAAAATCAATTTCATAAAGTTTATTATCATAAACTTGGAACTCTTCAAAGCGAGGACGTATTAATTTATGAAGACAAAGAACATCCGTTAAGAGTAGTAAACACCGGCCTTTCAGAAGATGAGCATTTCTTAGTGATTTCAAAAAGCGAAGGAACGAGTGGCTCCGAATTGTGGGTTAAAGACATGAAAAATAAATCTGCAAATAGCGATTTTATTTTATTGGTAAAAGGTTTTGATACGGAATCAGATTTTATTGATAACGATGGTGATAAATTATTGGTTCGGACAAATGATAACGCGCCAAATTATAAAGTCGTTTTAATTGACCCAAAAAATCCCTCAAAAGAAAATTGGCAAACGGTCATTCCTGAAAGGAAAGAATTACTTGAATCTGTAGGAACTGCAGGCGGAAAATTATTTCTTACTTATTTGCATGATGCTTCCAGCAGAGTGTATCAAACTGATTATAAAGGTCATAATGCGCAGGAAATTAAATTGCCGGGAATTGGTACTGCCAGTGGATTTGGTGGCTACAAAAAAGACAAAGAAATCTTTTATTCGTACACTTCATTCAATTCTCCAAATACAATTTTCAGATATGATATTCCTACAGGGATATCCACTCTTTTTCGCAAAAGCGAAGTGAAAGTAAACACGGATAATTATGAAACCTTGCAATCATTTTGCACGAGCAATGACGGCACAAAAATTCCCATGTTTATCACCTATAAGAAAGGATTAAAATTAGATGGAAACAATCCGGTAATGCTTTATGGCTATGGGGGATTTAATATTGCCATGACTCCCGGATTTTCTATTTCAAATGCATTTTTCCTGGAACAGGGCGGTGTTTATGTGGAAGTAAACCTGCGTGGAGGAAGTGAATATGGAGAAGCATGGCATAAAGCCGGAATGCTTCAAAACAAACAAAATGTTTTTGATGATTTTATTGCAGCGGCACAATTTTTAATTGATAAAAAATATACCAATCCCAATAAATTAGCCATTCGTGGCGGAAGCAATGGCGGATTATTGATTGGCGCTGCAATGACACAACGGCCTGAGCTTTTTAAAGTTGCCATTCCGCAGGTAGGTGTTTTGGATATGCTCCGTTATCACAAATTTACTATTGGGTGGGCATGGGCTACAGAATATGGAAGAAGCGACAACAAAGAGGATTTTAAAAATTTAATTAAATATTCTCCTTTGCAAAATTTAAAAGCGGGGGAAAAATATCCGGCAACTTTAATTACCACGGGCGACCATGACGATAGAGTAGTACCGGCGCATAGTTTTAAATTTGCAGCTACTTTACAAGCAGATAATGACGGTACAAATCCCACACTGATCCGGATAGAAACAAAAGCAGGACATGGAGCGGGAAAACCTACCAGCAAACAGATTGATGAAGCTGCCGACATCTGGGCTTTTGTTATGTACAACCTCGGAATGAACTTTTGATTTGAAAATGAGAAAATATCCAATAAAAGCCACCCGTTTTAAAGGTGGCTTTTTATTGATCTTGTTCCTGTTTATTTCTTTTTACTTGCTTTCTTTGATGCTTTTTTCGGTGCCGGTTTCTTATGATCCGATTTTTTTGGCGCTGCTTTTTTTGGCGCTGATTTTTTACTATCCGATTTCTTTGGTGCTGCTTTTTTTGACGAAGATTTTTTTTCGCTTGTTTTCTTTGCAGACTTTTTTGGAGCAGATTTTTTTGCAGAGGATTTTGACTTTGACTTTTCAGGCGGCACTTTATCACCTTCTTTTCTTGCTTCCGATAATCCAATTGCTATCGCCTGTTTTGGATTCGTAACTTTTTTTCCGCTGCCACCACTTTTTAATCTGCCTTCATGCATTTCATGCATCACTTCTGCCACTTTCTTTTCTGCTTTTTTTCCATACTTTGCCATGATAATTCAATTTAAAGGATTAGTAATATAAAAGCAATAGAAATTTTTATGCCACATTTTTATAATGTACCGCTTACTCAATATCAAGCTCATAAATTTCGCGTACATATTTTTTAGGCAACAGCAGTTTTTTAATCTTATCATCAAATCGCATAAGGCGGCTGAATTTATAAAAAGGAAGAATAAAAGTGAGAAACGAAACCTTTTTAAATCCTAATAATTCTCTCACTTTTTCCGGAATAATTAATTTTTGTCCCTCTTTCAAAATAAAATAGCGAACTGCTCCAAGGTGTTTTTTATATTGTTTGAAAAGATCAACGGTATGCGCACTTTTGATAAGATCATTTTGCATATCCGTTTTTCTTTGTTGCACCCATTCAATATGGTTTGGTGCCAGATCTTTTAGTTTCATTCCCGTTCCAAAACGGTAAAAAACATTATAAACTTCTTCTTTTTCTTCAGCAGATAATTTTCGCTCCAGCGCTTCAAACGAGGCAATAGAATAATGAATGAGCATATAAAGGACATCTCTGTAAGCCCAGTCTGGTATTGCTTCTCCCCGATTCTTTTCGACCGCTTTATGAATGTGAAAAATTGAATCTATTGTTTTTAGCGCCGGTTCATTTTCTGAGAAAATTATTTTTCGGGCGTAACCAACGGTTGAAAATAATCGTCCCAAAGGATCAGTTGGAAGCCTGCCTGTAAAGTAAAGCCAATCAACTGCTTTGTTCAATGCGAATTCTGCAGCAGCGCCGGCAAAAATAAAAAGCACAGTATCACTTTTACCCCAGATCTGACGCACAATAGAATTCTTTTCAACAAAATATTCCATTCAAAAATCGTTAGAAAAACCTTTTTAAAATATTAATTATGATCGTAATTAAGAGGCTAAGAATGATCATCGTAACCAATGGAAAATAAAAACGGAAATTTTCTTTTTCAATTCTGAAATCTCCTGGAAGCCGGCCGATCCATTTAAAATAATCATGAAAAAAATAAATGATAATGCCGGCTGCAACAATGATCACACCTGCAATCAAAATATATTTTCCTGTTTGCTGATCCATAGTTATTCATTAATTCTTTCGATATGTCCGGAGAATGAAATTGGATCTCTGTGCGTATTCACCACGTTCAGCGTTGCACTTCCATTATCAAAAATATTGAAAAATAATTCCTGTACATCTGAATTATTATTTGGCTTCACGCTAACTTCCCACTGATTATTATTCTTTGGAGTGATGCTGTAAGAAAAGCTTGTAGATCTGAATTGAATTCCTCCTTTTGAAGGATCGATCGGAGCCTGAAAAGCGCGGCCAAAGAAAGGAAGATAACAATTAACCGTATCTTTTTTTACAACTACATCATACCTGGAGGTAAGATACCGGGTGGCGCCACGCAAAGGAGTTACTCTTTCTGCAACAAAAACAAAGCGTGAAGAATCGACGGCGTTTCTCACCTCATCTGAATTTAATTTCACCGCTTTTTTTGATGAAGAGCAACTCAATAAAAGCATCGAAATGAATAAAGCTAAAAATGAACAGGAGACAAATTTTTCGATATATTTTATTTTCATGATTGTTTTATTTTTAATCAGAAAACAGCAAATACTGCACCCCAATTTTAATAGAAATGTGAAATTTTGATCGTCCCTATTTGATATAAATTCCGATGACTAAAAACAGGGAACAAACAATAAAAAGGAGGATCAGCAATGGATAAATGAACTTCCACCACGCTTTCAAACTTACATTTACCAGAGCAAGAGATGGAAGAATTAACCCCGTGGGTGTGAGGAATCCCATAATCCCCATTCCGAATAAATAGGCATTTACAATTTCCCTTCCCGGCACATTTACAATCACCGAAAGTCCACCTATGATCGGCATGGTGAGCACTGCCATTCCTGAGGAAGAAGAAATAAATAAAGTAAAAATGATAAACAAAACAAGCAATACAATAATAAAAAGTGAGGGTGGCATTCCGCTTACTAATTTTGCTGAATAGAATAAAATTGAATCGCTGATATGTCCATCATTTAATATAATGGTAACACCACGTGCCACACCAACAATAAATGCAACAGCCAGCAAACTTTCTGCGCCTTTTATAAATTGTTCCAGAAATTTTCGTTCGTTTGTTCTAGTGATTACCGCAATTAAAATTGAAACGCCGAGAAATAAAGCCGACATTTCAAGTAACCACCAATCGAACCAAACAACGCCTGCGATCATTGTGAAAAAAGTAGCTAAAAAAAGCAACAATAAGAGCTTTGTTCTTTTGGATAATGGTTCGGCAACCGCAGTACTTTTTATATTTTCATAAGGGGAAATAACATTACCATCTGTTTTATATACAAGAGATTTTGATGGATCTTTTTTTACTTTTTCAGCATAGCGAACTAAATACCAAATCGTAATAGCTGTAGAAATCAAAAACATTAAAACACGTTCTGTAAGTCCATCAGCCCAATTTACACCGGCAGCGTTTGAAGCGATAATTGTTGAAAACGGATTGGTAAAAGAAGATAAAGTTCCCAAATTGGTACCTCCAAAAATTACGACAACCGGCACTAAAAGATCATAGCCTGCGGCAAGAAATAACGGAACCATTACCGGGTAAAAAACCAAAGCTTCTTCTGCCATTCCGTAAGAAGCGCCTGCAAAAGAAAATAAAAAAGTAAGAATAATAATCAGCCACGCCTCCTTGCCTTTCATTTTATAGGAAAGAGACGTGAGGCCTTTTACCATAGCTCCGGTTTCATGAAAAACATTCATAAATCCACCAATAATGAGCAGAAATAAAATAATTTCTATCGCATCTGTTATTCCTTTCAAAGGCGCTTCGAGAATATCAATAGCTCCCTGTGAATTTTTAGCAATCAAATGAAAACTGCCGGGAACGGAAACCGGTTTTCTGATATTACCGGAAGCAAATTTTTCAGGTGAAATAAAAATGCCTAGACTATCAAGCGTATGTTTGTTAAAGGGCAAAACAACTTCCGCAGAATCGGTACTATATTTGAAATTGTGATCATTGTAGGAAAGTGTATTGTATTTTCCGGCCGGCACAAACCAGGTGGCAATGGCCGCAATTACAATCACAATCATCAGAATAGTAATGGGGGAAAACAGCTTTCTTCTTTTGGCCATCTGTAAAAATTAAAAGTGAAAGTAAACATATTCATAAAAAAATATGGAATTATTTCCCCGAAAATTAAATACAAGGTCATGAAAATAAGATTTGAAATTATCATTGCTGCGCTCATTGGTTTTGGTGCTATTTGCATGAATTGCAATCCATCAAAAAAAATAAACAAAGATGCCGCAGGCGTTGAGACACAAAAGATTCCGCTCCAGGAAACACACTGGACTTTAGTGGAATTAATGGGAACACCGATAGCAGATACACCTGAACGAAAAGAAATGTACCTTGTATTGCATAAAGATCAAAACCGCGTTGAGGGCAATGGTGGTTGTAATGCGTTTTCGGCTACTTATGTTTTAAAAAATAACGAGATTTCTTTTAGCCCGCTTGTGAGTACAAAAGTGTTTTGTCCCGCCCTTAAATATGAAAATGATTTTTTTAAAGCACTCTCTACTGCCAATCATTTTTATATAAAAGGTGATACACTTTCATTAACAGAAGGAAAAATTTTGAGAGTGGCGAAGTTTATTGGGAAAATGTGAAAATATGAAAATGTGAAAATGACTTATTTCTTCATTTGCTGCCATGCAATACGGTTTGTTTTATAAATGCGTCTCCGAATAATTGAATAATTCAATAATTGAATAATTTAATAATTCTTGTCCATTATTAACTTTCTGCCATACTGACGCAATTTTTTAATTTGTTATCTTTGCCCGCTAAGAAATAAAATTGAAATGCAGGAATTAATTCTTGAGAAAAAACATGACGAAAGCAGGCAGGGTGAAGCATTTGCGCCAAAACAAATTAT
>DATILZ010000122.1:0-10002 GCA_035475995.1 Hanamia sp.
CAATTGCCTCTTGGTCAATACCTCGGAAGTACCGGATTACCTTCTGCCAATGCAGGTTCTATCAGAAATACCGGAGTAGAGGTGGTTGCGACCTACCGCAATAACAATAAAACTTTTAAATGGGATGTATCTGCAAATGTAACTACCATCAAAAATCGGGTGTTATCTGTAGGCAACCAGGGTGTAGACGCTGCGGGTAACAAAGTAAATTATATAGAACCTACCAATTTTCTACGCGCACAGGTAGGCCATAGTATTGGCGAATGGTATGTGATAAAAACAGATGGGCTATTTAAAAGCCAGCAGGAGATCAATAGTTATGTAAGTAAAGATGGTAAACTCATACAACCAGATGCAAAACCTGGAGATATAAAATATGTTGATGCAAATGGCGATGGCACCATTAATAACAACGACCGGCAATTTGATGGTTCTCCCTGGCCAACTTTACAAGCTGGCGCTCAATTCAATGGTTCTTACAAAAACTTCAATGTAAACATTCAGCTTGTAGGTGTTTTTGGTAACACCATATATGACGATATAAGGAGAGTATTGGATAGTTATCAGCTGACCAACTTCCGAAAAGATATTAATCCCTGGTCTTCCACAAATCCAAATGGAAGCGATCCGCGTTTGTCAGTCGATGTTCCGGCTGATCCCGAGGTTTCATTAAATAACATGGCTCAAACTTCAAGGTGGCTGGAGAATGCATCCTATATGCGGCTAAGAAATATAGAAATTGGATATTCATTTTCGCATAATACTTTAATGAAAGCCGGTATTTCTAATATACATGTTTATATCAGCGGGCAAAACCTGGTAACGATTACCAAATACAAAGGCCTTGATCCGGATGTACAGGGCACCGGAATTATCACCCGTGGCTTCGATGCCGGAAACTGGCCCGCAAGCAGGATTTTCTCTGTAGGATTACAATTCGGATTTTAAATTCTTAAATCAACAGACATGAAAAATATCATCATCATACTTATTATATCAGTTGTTGGATTTTGCAGTTGCAAAAAGGATCTCACCATTCCTAATCCAAATACGCCAACAACGGAAAACTTTTGGAAATCAGCCAATGATGCTCAGCTAGGCATAAATGCTATTTATAGTACTTTCCATCGCGAAGGACTTTCGCGCTGGCTTTATTTTATGACCATGATTCGTTCTGATGAAGGCTACAGTACCAGTCCAAACCCTGATATTGTAAATACTTATGACGTATTTCATATCACTGATTACAACGATTATCTCGTTACCAGCGTTTGGCAGGATGATTATATTGGAATCAACCGGGCAAACCAAGTTTTGGATAATGTCCCTTCTATTGATATGGACGCCACTTTAAAAGCGCAGTATATAGCAGAGGCTAAATTTTTACGCGGATTTTTTTATTACAACCTAGCAACTATTTATGGAAACGTTCCAATAATGCTTCATTCTTCCAGGCCAACAGATTATCCTCCTACTTCTCCACAAGACAGTGTTTTTGCTCAGGCAGAGCAGGATTTTACAGATGCTGCCGCTGCTTTGCCGGTGAAATATGATGCTTCGAACTTAGGACGGGCGACAAAAGGCGCAGCTTATGCGATGCTTGGAAAGTCTTATATGCAACAGCGAAAGTATGCAGAAGCCCAACAAGCTTTGCAATGGTTGACAGAAGGTGATGGGAAAGACGTTTACAGTCTTGTTTCAGATTATCGGAGTAATTTTATTGAAACATCAGAAAACAATGCTGAATCAGTTTTTGAATGGCAAAATGCATTGAATCCAAATGATTCTCATGATGATGATGTAGCACCGGGATCAGATAATTTAAATTATGGCACTTCCATTCCGCCCTTTTTTGCACCACGGCCTATTGGCTTTACAGATGGACAGGCCCGCCGCTGGCCGGTATGGGAATTTTTAAAGGAAAAAACAACAGATGGCAAACGCGATCCCCGGCTCGCAGCAACTTTCCTGTATGATTCAACAGATGAAAGAGGCCCGAATTATACTCAGGTATATGGACGTACATTCTCTTCCCTTGGATATTCAAGCGATCCTACCATTGTTCCGAATACACATGACGTTTATTTCAGAAAAGAACTTGATGATGCAACAATGAACGGAGAAGTGTTCCATTCGGGAAATAATTACCGGTATATCCGGTATGCAGATGTGCTTTTATTGTATGCTGAGGCTTTAAATGCTTTAGGCAAAACCGGCCTGGCCTATCCGTATGTAGATAGAGTAAGGCAGCGTGCCGGCCTGGCCCCGTTATCTACTGTAATGCCTGGTTTGAGCGAGCAGGCTTTTTTGAATCAACTCAAACATGAAAGAATCACAGAACTTACCGGTGAAGGACACCGTTGGGAAGACCTTGCAAGATGGGGCGATCTTGGACCACAACTGGCATCAAGAGATGCAGGATTTGCAAACTTTAAAGTTGGGAAAGATGAATTTTTACCGATTCCCCAGTTTGACCTGGATATTAACCCGAACTTAAAACAAAATCCGGGATATTAACAGGAAAAGAAGGCCATTTATTTTCATTACTTTCAGTAATTCATCAGCAGCAATATGAAAGATAATGCATCGTTTTTTTGTTCCTGATCAGAAAAAATAATCATGTTTAAATATTCTTTCTTAATTCTGTATGTATTTATCATCTCCTGTAAAAGAGAGAATAACACGCCCGTTTCACCACCGGTAATCACAGCAGATACCGGTTTCACAAATCCCCTCCTTTCTTCAGGGCCTGATCCATGGGTAATTCAAAAAGATACAAACTATTACTTTACCCATACTACAGGGGTGAGTGTGGTTATTTATAAAACAAGCAAAATGTCTGATTTGAAAAATGCAGTAATTAAAACGATTTGGACTCCACCTACAACGGGCCCATATTCTAAAGATATCTGGGCGCCCGAACTACATTTTTTGCAGAACAAATGGTATATGTATTTCGCGGCAGATAGCGGGAGTAACAACAGCCACCGGATATTTGTCTTGGAAAACGATTCTGCCGATCCCATCTCTGATAATTGGCAAATGAAAGGAAAAGTAACAGATGTTTCAGATAAATGGGCAATAGATCCATCAGTGTTTGAATACAAAGGCCAGTTGTACATGCTTTGGTCCGGATGGCAGGGTAATACAAATGGTGAACAGGATATTTACATTGCTAAAATGAACAATCCACTTACGATCAGCAGCAACAGAGTACTTATTTCTTCACCCAGTTATGATTGGGAAAAAATGGGCGCTCCTCCGACTGTAAATGAAGGGCCGGAAATGCTTATGAATAGCAAGGGTGATTTATTTATCACTTACTCTGCCAGCGGATGCTGGACAGATGATTACTGTCTCGGACTTTTATCACTCAAAGAAAATGGTGATCCGATGAATGTGGCGGATTGGAATAAAACTACCACACCGGTTTTCACCACTTTCGCTTCAGGTGGCGCATATGCTCCCGGGCACAACGGTTTTTTTAAATCGAGAGATGGAACAGAAAACTGGATCATCTATCATGCCAACAGCACTGCCGGCCTGGGATGTGGAAACAGCCGTTCACCACGAATGCAAAAATTCAGCTGGAACGCAGACGGCACTCCTAATTTTGGCTCTCCGGTAAGTATAAATGTGACTCTAAAAAAGCCTTCAGGAGAATGACACATATTTTGGCTGAAGTAAAATGATATTCAAAAACAGCATAACAGCAGTAAACAGATAAATAAATAAGATTTCGCATTCTTGAAAAATAACTCAGATCAATTGTTGCTATTCCGTTTTGAATTTTCATTTTTAAAGCCGATTTATTTTCATTTGTACATTACCATTATACATTGATTTGATCGTAAAGTGAACATCTTGCCAGGTCAAAATCAGCGATATTTAATAACATAAATCCAACAGATAAAATAATACCTTTGAGAGAGCCGGCAAAAACAAAATTCAAAAGATGCCAGGTAAATTCCAATTTCATGAAACAGTTAACAGCAATTACAGACCCGGTATTTATAAGACCATCAAAATATTCTTTTATTGATAAATTCTTTTTGAAATGGATTCGTGATGAACGGGATCTTCCTTTTATTTATCTCACTTTAAAAATATCCCTTACGCTCGTACCTCTTGGTATCCTGTTATATATGCCTTTTATTCAAGGATGGGTTTGGTGGGCAATAGCAATTGCATATGCTTATTTAAATAATTTTATGTTTAAAGGGCCTTTTGGTCTGATGCTTCATTGTACGAGCCATCGCGCCTTCTTTAAAAAGGAGCATCAGTTTATGAACTATTATCTGCCGTGGATTTTAGCACCTTTTTTTG
Source organism: Hanamia sp. (assembly GCA_035475995.1). Lineage (GTDB taxonomy): Bacteria > Bacteroidota > Bacteroidia > Chitinophagales > Chitinophagaceae > Ginsengibacter. The sequence continues at coordinate 4,327 of DATILZ010000122.1, forward strand.
GACATTCTCCCGAAACTTATTTCACGCATCATATTGGCATGCACCACGTGGAAAATAACCTGGAAGGCGATGAGAGTAGTACCATGCCTTTTCAAAGAGATTCATTAAAAGATTTTACAAAATACTTTGGTTCATTTTTATTCAGGGGAGTATATGATCTCGCTGCTTATTTTTTCCGCAAAAATAGAAAGAGATTGCTGTATCGGTCAGTTCGTGGCGAAGTCTTGTTTATTTTATTCTGCATAGCGTTAAGTTTTGTTAGCTTTAAGGCAACACTTTGGGTATTTATGATTCCTTTTTTCATTTACCGGCTGGTGGCAATGATGGGCAATTGGGCACAACATTCTTTTATAGATTGCAGTGATCCCGGCAATGAATATAAAAGCAGCATTACCTGTATCAATACAAAATACAATCTTAAATGCTGGAATGACGGCTACCATATCAGTCATCACGAAAAACAGAGTATGCACTGGACTGAGCATCCTGTTTATTTTCAGGAAACTTTGAAAAAATATATCGCAAACCGCGCAATCGTTTTTGATGGCATTCACTTTTTGCATGTGTTCATGTGGCTAATGAGAAAGCGGTATGATCTTCTTGCAAAAAATTATGTTATGCTGGATGACCGGTATAAAACTGATGAGGAAATAGTAACTTTTCTAAAATCACGCACTGAAAAAATCCCTTTTCAACATTGAAGTGAAACCATTAAGAGCTACCACAAGCTGGAGTTGAATTCGCTTCCCGGCAAACAAAGAAATAAGTGCAATTGCTATTTGCGCAGATAAAAGTGATTCCTGAAATCCATGGATATTTTTCTACTTTTGAAACTCAAATTTCACGATCTTTTATTTTCGTTTGTGCATCACTGTTATGTACTCAGTTATTTTTAAAACCGCATAGTATGATTTTATTTACCCGGCTTAACCGGCTTACTTTATTGATTCCTGCTTTTTTCTTTTTGCAAAAATCTTTTGCACAATCGTTTCAGCCAAAAATGAAAAGCATTTATCACAAAGGCTGGATCGATCTGAATAAAAATGGCAAAAAAGATATTTATGAAGATGCTTCGCAACCAGTAGATAAAAGGATTGATGATCTTTTATCTCAAATGAGCATGGAAGAAAAAACTTGTCAGACTGCTACATTATATGGTTATCATCGTGTTTTAAAAGATTCGCTCCCAACACCCCAATGGAAAAACGAGATCTGGAAAGATGGCATTGCAAATATTGACGAGCATTTGAATGGCTTCCCCGTTTACCATCTTGATATAATTACTGATATTAAAAAACATGTGTGGGCTATGAATACCACTCAGGCATTTTTTATTGAAGATACGCGGCTTGGCATTCCGGTTGATTTTACCGACGAGGGCATTCGTGGAGTGGAAGCTTATGGAACTACGGGTTTTCCTACTCAGCTTGCTTTGGGAAATACATGGGATAAGAACCTTCTTAATAAAGTTGGCCGGATAACCGGCCTGGAAGCTCGCGCCATGGGTTATACAAATGTATATGCGCCGATATTAGATGTAGCGCGCGATCAGCGGTGGGGGCGGCTTGAGGAGTCTTATGGCGAATCGCCGTACCTGGCAAGCCGCCTCGGAGTAGAGATGGCAAAAGGAATGCAGCAGGATCATACGATTGTTTCTACTGCCAAACATTTTGCGATTTACAGCGCCAATTTTGGAGCGCGTGAAGGAATGGCAAGAACGGATCCGCAAATGCCAAAACGTGAAGTGGAAACTTTGTTGCTTCCTCCTTTTGAGCACGCGATCAAAGAAGCCGGCATTCTGGGCGTAATGGCTTCTTATAATGATTATGACGGAATCCCTATTATTGGAAGTTATTACTGGCTCACACAAAGATTGCGGCAGGAATTTGGATTCAAAGGCTATGTGGTTTCTGATAGTGATGCACTTGAATATCTTTTTAGTAAGCATCATGTAGCAAAGGATCGGGATGATGCAGTGGCGCAGGCTGTGAATGCAGGAATGAATGTGCGTACAAATTTCTCTTCACCATCCACAATGATTCTTCCATTGAGGAAAGATATTTTGGATGGAAAAGTGTCTTTGGAAACTTTAAACGAAAGAATAAGAGATGTACTTCGTGTAAAATTCTGGCTCGGATTATTTGATCATCCATACATTGAGGATGCACAAAAATCTGTAGAAACTGTAAACAATCCCGAACATAAAAAAGTTTCTTTGCAGGCTTCCCGCGAATGCATTGTTTTATTAAAAAATGCGGATAATATTTTGCCATTAAGCAAAAAAATTCATTCCATCGCAGTCATTGGCCCAAATGCCGATAATGCAGATTATGCCGATACACATTATGGCCCACATGGAACAAAAGGAATAACCGTATTGCAGGGGATCAAGGAAAAACTAGGAAAAGACGTGATTGTAAATTATGCAAAAGGTTGTGAGATCGTAGATAAAACCTGGCCTGAAAGTGAAGTGCTGCCTCAGCCACCAACAACCCAAGAGCAAAGTCAGATTGATTCTGCAGTTGCAGTTGCAAAAAATTCGGATGCGGTAATCATGGTAATGGGTGGCAATACAGAAACTGCCGGTGAAAGTAAATCCCGTACTACGCTTGATTTGCCGGGCTTTCAACTGGATTTAATAAAAGCGATAAAAGCTACCGGAAAGCCGGTGGTAGTTGTTTTTATCAATTCACAGCCGATCAGTTTTAATTGGGTAAAAGAAAATATATCCGGCATCATTGAAGCATGGTATCCGGGAACTTATGGTGGGACTGCGGTGGCGGATGTTTTGTTTGGCGATTATAATCCTGGCGGAAAACTAACACTTACTTTCCCGCGTTCTGTTGGCCAGCTACCTATGAATTTTCCATCAAAGCCTGATGCACAAACAGATGCAGGAGAACATGCCCGGCTGAAAGGAAAATTATATCCTTTTGGTTATGGTCTCAGCTATACCACTTTTGCTTACAGTAATTTAAAAATCACTCCTGCAAAACAAAATTCACAAGGAAATATAAATGTAAGTTTCGATGTAGAAAATACCGGTAAAAGAGAAGGAGATGAAGTAGTACAATTATACATTAATGAAAAAGTTACGGATGTAACTACTTATGAAAAACAATTGCGTGGTTTTGAAAGAGTTCATCTAAATGCAGGCGAAACAAAACCAGTAAAGTTTACTTTAACTCCTGATGATCTTTCCATCTGGAATCGTGATATGCATTTTGTGGTAGAACCCGGAATTTTCAAAGTTATGGTGGGTGCCTCTTCAGAAGATATTAATCTGAACGGAGAATTTGAAATAAAACAGAATTTGGAATAGATGGGAAAGGTTTCGAAGAGTTTAGGCCAGTAAACAAGCAAATAATCGGAAATTTTGATTTTTAACTCGATGGTTCCTTAATTGATAAACGGCACAATGAAAATTTTTTTGCGAGATTCTATGTGACATTAAAAAAAGAATAAAAAAAATATTGTAGAAAAATATTGCAGAAATTTCATTTACAGGAAACAATTTCAGCGCATACGTGCCCGCGTTAAAAAGCAGGTGAATTTTATAAAAGTATTTTGCTAAATTGACTACTAAACTTAATCTTATTGTGAGTTTGATATATTTATAGTGCAAAACAAAAAACTAAAAATATGCATACATCAAGCCAAATTCCCTTTTTTTTCTTGTTGATTTGGCATTCTTAAATCTAATTCACTTAAATTAATTTTCAGAAAATACAAGGCAGATGAAAAATTATGAAACAAAACTTCAGCAAATAATTTGTAACGCTATTAAACAGCGCGAAGTACTCTGGTTTTATTATGAAAGCGGTTCAGGGAAATATTGGAGAAAAGTGGCTCCATATATTCTTGCAATAAAAGATAACGAAGAAGGCAACCTGTTTTTTACAGGTTATGTTTATGCTCCAGGAGAAAGGAAAAATAAAGCAGAGAAAGACGAGCAGGGAAATTATTTGCTTAACAAAATTGACTTAAATAAATTTGAAGTATTAGATGAAACCTTTAATGAGCTTAAGCTTCCTTATGATAGAATATTTGGTAAACTTCGTACCATTAAAGTAATCTGCAGAGTTGTATTTGATTGAACTATCTTCTGGGGTTACATCAACTGCTGCCAAATTTGCATAAATTCAAATAAAATCGTGCAACCCTGTAAATGAGAAAAGCTTCCATATTAATTCCACATTTGGCACAATATTTACTGAAGAGTTTTGAAAACACACCATTATGTTCTCACGAGCATAAAGCCGTTGCAATATGAAAAACACTGATTTGATTTTTGAATAATTGCATTTGTGCAAATTGTTTCTTCATACAGGTCAGTCTTTGCAGTGGAAATTCTGAAGACGAAGCAATACTTCGTCTTCTTTTTAAAATAAACCCCAATGGAAATACACAAAAATGGCTTTCTCATATTTTGAGAAAGCCATTTTTCTTCCCGATAAAAAAAACTTTTAGAAATTCCTTGAACCGTCTGCCTGGTAGGTATAACGGAATTTGTAAATAAGAGTAACCGGAACCTGACCAGTAAAAGGTAAATATCCTACAGATAATATTTCCATTTTTACATAATGATTATCAGCTGTTTTAAAAACAAAAAACTCACCTGCATTTGGGAAAAAAGGATGATTAGGATTAGTAGGATCATACGTGTACCATCCGGTTGTATAGCCTGCATCAATCGCTGTTTTGGTTGATGTTGTATCGTATGCATATCCCGTTTCAGGAGCGGAAGGGAAAGTGTCATAAGTTCCAGTTTGTGTAATAACACCTGCGTTTCCCGGACCACTTGCATGACTATTTACAATAATATTAACGAAGCGAATTCCAAAATCCCATTTCAAACTGGCAGAATCACTATTTGGTACTACTGAACTGTCTTTAAAGCTATACAAAGTATAAGGAGCAGTAGAACTGAAAGGCACTTGTATTGAATCCGTAACAGATAAGGATGCTTGGGGAGTAGGTGTTGGATTGTCCTTTTTTCCACAAGAAATAATTCCCGTCATCAGTGCTGCTAATCCAAGCACGCTTAGTTTCATAGTTTTCATTTTCATTTTGATTTATTTTTCGAGTTTAAAATTTACATTTATAAAATAGGTTCTGCCATAGATATTAGGCATCAAAAGTGGATTTTTATAATTCAATATATTTTCAACGCCGCCCTGTACTTCCCAGTGTGTTGCGATTTGTTTGGAAATAGTAGCATTCAAAAGCACAAATCCTTTTACCGATTCCCTGTCGTCTGTATAAACGCCGCTTCCGTTTTGAAAGCCATTAAGCCCGCTAAAACCATAGGTGCCGCGATATTTTGCGGTAATGAAAGCATTTGCTTTATACATCAAATTGTTATATTGAAATCTCAAATTAGCGGTATTTCTGCTTCTGTTGTACAAGCCTTTATATTCACTTTTTGTAACCAATGAAGTGACATAAGTATCGGGGTCGCGTTTGTACATTTTCCCGTCTTTTATTTGTTGCAATACTTTTTTGTCTTTTGCAATTAAATATTGATAGCCGCCGAACAATGAGAAATTATGATTGAAATTATAAGAGAAGTTTGCTTCTATTCCTTCAGTAAAAACTTTATCTAAATTCATGTAAGAAAAAATAGATTGATTATTCGTTTTATTAAAAGGAAGATTATAAGTTTCTATCAGGTTA
>DATILZ010000123.1:0-3205 GCA_035475995.1 Hanamia sp.
TTTCTTTAAAAGCAGCACATTGCTCCCCGCAGATTCTTCTAATGGTTCTTGTGTGCGTGCTGCAGATTTTGATGGGGATGGTAAACTGGATTTATTTGTTGGTGGCAGAGTCGTATCCGGTGCTTATCCTACCACTCCTCAAAGTTTTCTTTTAAAAAATATTGGCGGCAAATTTATAGATGTTACTGATAAATATTGCCCGCAACTAAAACACATAGGAATGGTTACAGATGCGTTGTGGACAGATTTTGACAATGATGGCAAAGTAGATTTGATTGTAGTAGGAGAATGGATGCCGGTCACCTTTTTAAGAAACACCGGCCATTCATTTGAAATTGTAAAAACCGGAATTGAAAATCATACGGGTTGGTGGAACAGCATTGTTGCCGGCGATTTTGATAACGATGGCGATATGGATTATATGGTCGGTAATCTTGGCCTCAATTCTAATTATACGGCTACACCAGAAAAACCAATGACCGTTATTGCAAAAGACATTGACAAAAATGGCTCTGTTGATCCGATGGTTTTTTGTTATTTGATGGCGCCGGATAAAACGTATAAATCCTATCCGATGTCATCAAGAGATGATATAGTAAGCCAGGTAATCAGCATGCGTAAAAAGTTTGCCACTTATAAAGCGTACGGTTATGCGACCATGCGGGATATTTGGAGTGATAAGGATTTGAAGGATGCAATGGTGATGCGCGCAACAGATATGCAAACGTCTTACATTGAGAATAAAGGCAACGGTCATTTTAGCATAAAACCTCTGCCATTGCAGGCCCAGGAAGCACCGGTATATGGAATGAAAAGTGAAGATATAGATGGAGATGGAAACCTGGATGTGATAATGGTGGGCAACGATTATGGCATGGATCCAGCCAGTGGAAAGCACGATGCTTTTATGGGTTTATGTTTAAAAGGAGATGGTCATGGAAATTTCAGCAGTATTGATTTACAAAAAAGTGGTTTTTTTGTGAATGGCGATGCTAAAGGATTAGCAACAGTTCATACTGCAAAAAATGAAGATGTGATTATTGCTACTCAAAACCAGGACAGCCTGATGGTTTATAGTAAAAATCCACTTTACAAAGAAAATATTCTTAAATGGATCAGTCTGAAACCGGATGATTTTTATGCAGATGTAATTTATAAAGATGGTAAAAAGAGAAGGATCGAGTTTTATTATGGTTCTACTTACTTATCTCAGTCATCACGAAAATTACCGGTAGATAAAAATTATAAAGAAATTATGATAACCAATTATCAGGGAAATAAAAGGAAGGTATTATGAAGCGTATTACTTTAATTGTTATAACTGTATTGCTTACCTGCTTTTATGCGAAGGCAGATATACCTGCATGGAAAAATAAAACTGAAGATGCGAATTACATTCACAGGGCTATCAAAGAGATAACAGATGTGATGGTGCATGATATTTATTCACCGCCGGTAGCAGCCCGAACGTATGCATATATTTCAGTGACGGCATATGAAACAGTGCGGCATGAAAACACAAACTACATAAGCCTTGCAGGGCAGTTACATGGTCTGCAGTCATTGCCTGAGCCTGAAAAAGGCAAAAAATATAGTTACACTTTAGCCGCCGTGCATGCGCTGGTTACAGTTGGAAAATCGCTGGTAATTTCAGAAGAAAAAGTGAATGACTTTGAGAAAGAGATGATGAAAGAATTTAAAGAAGATGGCATTCCTCAAAATGTTTTTGATAATTCGATCGCTTATGGAGATAAAATGGCAAGTGATATTCTTATTTGGGTAAGTAAGGATAATTATAGCCAAACACGTTCAATGGGTGCATATTCTGTAAAATATGATTCCGCATCGTGGAAGCCCACGCCTCCGGTTTATATGAAAGCGGTTGAGCCGAATTGGAATAAGATGCGCACATTTATTATTGATTCAGCACAGGCTTTCAAACCTGTGAAGCCACCGCATTTTTCGATTGATACTTCAAGCGCCTTTTATAAAGAAGCAATAGAAGTATTGAAGCAGGGAAATAATAATACCGCCGAACAAAGGAACATTGCCAATTTCTGGGATTGCAATCCTTTTGATGTAACGCAAAGAGGCCACGTAATGTATGCAACTAAAAAGATTTCTCCTGGTGGACACTGGATGAATATCATCAGGTTGGCTTGTGAGAAAGCAAATGCAGGGCCGGTTAAATCTGCGGAGGCCTATGCATGTGTTGCGGTTACTATAAACGATTGTTTTATTGCCTGTTGGGATGAAAAATACAGGAGTGTGGTGATGCGGCCTGAAACCTATATCAATAAATATATTGATCCTGCGTGGCGTCCTGTTCTTCAAACGCCTCCTTTTCCGGAATATGTAAGCGCACACAGCGTAATATCTGCCGGAGCTTCTGTAATACTTACAAAATTATTTGGCAACGATTTTTCTTTTACAGATTCAACAGAAGTGGAATTTGGAATTCCGTCCCGCAGTTTCAAATCTTTTTATCATGCTTCAACAGAAGCGGGTATCAGCAGGTTTTATGGTGGCATTCATTATCTGCCTGCTGTCAATTATGGATTGGAAATTGGAAAAGAAATTGGAAATTTTGTGGCAAAAGAGATAAAGACAAGGAAAGGATAATTTGGTTAAATATAACCATGTTTAAAATGCAAAAGTTAATTATTTCTTTGTTTGCTGTCGTGAGAAAAAGTTTTTGAATGTTTTGAGTTTTTCTTGTGACTTGAGATGAGGAAGTAAGCTGCACAGTAAAAAAGATTATTTTGCATTAAAACAAACTTTGACAAAACAGGATTACATAAACTATTGGGTAGATACTGCGGGGAAGGTTTGGAGTAGCGCTGAAGATTATGTTTAAAACAAAACATTATATTCAGTCTTTATTTTTGGCGCATGTATGCCTTGAAAAATTGTGTAAGGCTATTTGGGTACACGATAACGAAAAGGATCATCCTCCAAGGATAATTTAGTTTACATATTAAAACAGACAAAATTAGAACTGACTGATGAGCAGTTAGACTTTTTCCTGGTATTTAATGATTTCCAATTAGAAGGCAGATATCCTGATTATCAGCAAAAAATTTATCAACGTTGTAACGAAGCTGTTACCAGCGAGTGGCTCGAAAAAGCAAAATATTTTAAAACATGGTTACACAATAAGCTGCAATAAAGATGGTTGAAGAATTTGCAAGTGAAGTAAAATCTT
>DATILZ010000124.1:0-3559 GCA_035475995.1 Hanamia sp.
AAGTATGGTTCTTTTATATAAAGACAGTAAACGGACAAATAGACCTTAAAGAGAATCAGGATTTATTTTTTTGCAGATGGCCTGCCGGGATCTTTTCAAATTCACCTCGAAGAAGCAGCCCGATCCTTCGGATGGCAATGGTCATTTGAGCATCGACGGTATTGGGAGAAACATTTAATATTTCTGCCACTTCTTTGTATTTTAGGCCGTCTTCACGAATGAGTTTGAAAATCATTTTACAGCGGGGAGGCAGGGTGTCAATAGCGCTTTTAATTTTTGCAAAGGTTTCCATGTAAATTAAAAGCTGATCGGGACAAACGGGGTCTGATAATACAATATTGATCGCATCGAAAGGTTTGGTGATACTATCATTTGCTTTTGAAGAAAGATAATTAAGACAGGTGTTTTTTGTGGCCGTATATAAATAAACTTTGAGGTTTTGGATGGCTTCAGCATACTGCCTGTTTTTCCAGATTTTTATAAATACGTCTTCAACCAGTTCTTCCGCGGCTTCTTTATTTTTTGTAAGAGTAAATGCAAACCCCAAAAGTTTTTTATAATAATCGTGATACACTTTTCTGAAGGCCACTTCATTTCCCACTGCTATTTCTTTCAGTAATTTCGCTTGTGAAACATCGGTGGAATCAATATCTGTCGTCATCATACCTTACTTTTATCGTTCCCGGAAATAGAGTAGGATGATTAGAAATTTCCGGGTTTAGGATTATTTATAATTTCCAAGACTTATGACTTAGACAAAATTTTAGTTCATAACGCTGCATTATTTCTTTAAAATAAATAGCTGCTAACTCTCATTCTGGCAATGAACAAATAAACCGCATTCCTGTTTTTTATTTTAATAAAGTAAAGAATACTTTACCTGAATCAGTTAGACTTTTTCTCTGCTCACTTCAATTTCTTTCCGCGCCTATGTTTAAAAATAACAAGGTGAACCATTCTTCAGTTTTAGTTTAATCTTCCGGTTGTCTATTCGCAGAATATTTTTCTTTCAGACTGATGAAAAATCTTCCATTTTTACATTAACGGCTGCAAAGAGATAAATTAGAAAATGTTTATAAAAATTCTAGAATTAGTCGTTTAAGTCGTAATGGTTTGAATGAACGCATTTAAATTTGTCGCCTGACTGAATTGGCTTAGAGGAAAAGTAAAATCCGGATACCCCGAAACCAAAATCTATCCCCGTCAATAAAGCACCTAATACCGATCTGTTATCCTTGCCATAGAATGCTTTTATTCTAGAACACCATTTATGCGAAATTACTATAGCTTCTGTTCGCTCCATAAAACTGAACATGAACCGAACATGGAGCGAACATATAGCGAACAAATACACAAGAAAATAATACCAAAACTGCCTTTTATTAGGGAAGACCAAAAAATACTTGCTTATTTTTAAATAAATAGTTTGAATTAAGCATTTCCCGAACTAACCACAAACAATTAGGAAAGCACATTTTACGACTTAAACGCTTTATTCTAAAAAATTAATTACATTGGGTTCAACATTAATTTAAAGTCTTTATACATTGATTGGATCAGTATATCCTGCTGATGCCGCTTTTAATTTTAAAATATGAATCAAAACAATAAAATGAAAACATTGGTTTGTGCCAAACCCGGACAATTTGAATATACATCTGCACAAAAGCCACAATTCACAAAAGGCAATTCGATCATAAAAATCAAGCGCATTGGAATTTGCGGAACTGATCTTCATGCTTATGAAGGCACACAACCTTTTTTTGAATATCCAAGAATATTAGGTCATGAATTATCCGGAGTGTTGATGGAGATTGATGAAACACCGGGTTTTCAAATAGGTGAACCAATAACCTTTGTTCCTTATTTCAATTGCGGTCACTGTATTGCCTGCCGAATGGGAAAACCTAATTGTTGTAGCAATATAAAAGTTTGTGGTGTTCATTGTAATGGAGGAATGGTAGAATATTTATCTGTGCCTTCCCATTCTCTTATTAAAGGCGGAGGGCTAAGCTTCGATGAATTAGCATTGGTTGAACCATTGGCTATTGGCGCACATGGCATAAGAAGAGCGGATATAAAAAAAGGAGAATTTGTTTTAGTGATCGGCGCCGGGCCAATTGGATTAGGAACCATGGAATTTGCACGGATTGCAGGAGGCAAAGTCATTGCCCTTGATGTCAACAGTAACCGTTTAAAATTTTGTAAAGAACGGTTGAAAGTTGAACATACTATAAATGCAATGGACGCTGATGTTCTGGAACAGATAAAGGAAATCACCAGCGGCGATATGCCCACTGTAGTGGTTGATGCTACCGGAAATTTGAAAGCCATTAATAATGCTTTTCAGTATATGGCACATGGAGCAAGATATGTTTTGATTGGATTACAAAAGGGAGAAATTTGTTTCAGTCATCCGGAGTTTCATAAAAGGGAAGCAACACTAATGAGCAGTCGTAATGCCACAAGAGATGACTTTGAGCATGTGATCAATTCTATGAAAATGAAGGCTATTGATCCTGCCACTTATATAACCCATCGGGTCAATTTTGATCAGGTGAAAGAGGAATTTGAAGGATGGCTTAATCCTGCAAATGCTGTTATAAAAGCAATGGTTGAAATAAATTAATCCGGTCTTATGAAAGTTCTGTCAGACAGAAGAATAAGTGTAACTGATTAACAACCGGTTTTATTATTAAACATAAAAAGTGGTAATAGAGTAATAAACAAGTGCCCCTTTCAAATCAAGAGTATGAAAAAATTATTTTTGGTCTCAATTTTAAGCTCTTTGCTTCTCCTGCACGTAAATGGGCAACAGACAAATCTTCCTGTCAAAAATGGTCCTTTTGAGCCAAACGATTCCTCGCTGAAACAATATCAATGTCCCGAATGGTTTCGGGATGCAAAGTTTGGGATTTGGGCCCATTGGGGACCGCAGGCAGTCCCTCGCCAGGGCGACTGGTATGCAAGAAAAATGTACATAGAAGGCGACCCTGACTACAAGTATCATGTAGAACATTACGGTCATCCGTCGAAATTTGGTTACAAAGACATCATTCCTCTTTGGAAAGCAGAAAAGTGGGATCCTGAAAAATTAATGAAGCTGTATAAAAAAGCAGGTGCCAGATATTTTGTCAGCATGGGTTCTCATCATGATAATTTCTTCTTATGGGATTCTAAAATACATAAGTGGAATTCAGTAAATATGGGGCCTAAAAAAGATGTTGTAGGCTTATGGCAAAAAGCAGCTAAAAAAGAAGGCTTAAAGTTTGGCGTTTCCGAGCATCTTGCTGCAAGCTATAACTGGTTTCAAACTGCGCATGGTGCTGATAAGCAGGGGCCTTTTGCAGGAATACCCTATGATGGCGCTAATCCTGAATACCAGGATCTGTATCACACAAAAGCTGATTCCTCAAATATACGGGAATGGCTTACCAACAATCCTGAATGGCAAAAGGAATGGTTCGATGATGTGAAAGAACTTGTTGAGAAATATGATCCAGACCTTCTTTACTCTGACAGCAAATTACCATTTGGTGAAACAGGCCGTAGTATGCTG
>DATILZ010000125.1:0-4317 GCA_035475995.1 Hanamia sp.
TTATTTCTAATTCATCTGCATTTATAAACTTCAGAAATGAAATTCATCTTATTTGTTCATTTGCTGTAATTTATTAATGGCTTTGGAGCGTGTTCCGTCATTGCGAGGAACGAAGCAATCTCCTTGCAGGTTGTCGCTGTCATGAAGCTAAAATTCCTTCTATACGTCATTGCGAGGAACGAAGCAATCTCCTTGTATTTTATGGGCGTTATGAAGAATGAAGATTCCAATCTCCGGGAAGATTGCCTCGAAAACCCCTTGATGATCTTTCTAAAAAAGGAGCATTTTTATCGAGGTTTTCTCGCAATGACGGCTTTGGAACCTTTGCCACAATCAGCACATCAGCACATTACCATATTGACACATTAGTTTACTTTTGCAAACGCGATTGTTCAAAGGTTTATTCTAATGCAGAGCCATTTAGCTTGTCGCTTCTTTTAAAAAAATTTATATGTCAGTAAATAAAGAAGTAAAAAGAATAACGACTCACACCCTGCAAAAGATGAAGAATTCCGGTGAAAAGATTTCGATGATCACCGCTTATGATTTTTCATTTGCAAGAATTTTTGATGAAGCCGGTATAGATATTATTTTGGTAGGCGACAGCGCAAGCAATGTGATGGCAGGCCATGAAACCACATTGCCTATTACCCTGGATCAAATGATCTATCATGCAAGTTCTGTTGTACGTGGGTGCAACCGCGCGCTGATCATTGTGGACCTTCCTTTTGGAAGTTACCAGGGAAACAGCAAAGAAGCCCTCAATTCTACCATCAGGATTATGAAAGAAACCGGAGCGCATGCCATCAAATTAGAAGGCGGTGAAGAAATCATTGATTCTGTAAAAAGGATTGTGGGCGCCGGAATTCCGGTGATGGGACACCTTGGTTTAACGCCACAATCAATTTATAAGTTTGGAACTTATACAGTAAGGGCAAAAGAAGAACAGGAAGCAGAAAAGTTGAAAAATGATGCCATGCTTTTGCAGGATGCAGGATGTTTTGGAATTGTTTTGGAGAAAATTCCTGCATCATTGGCTACAGAAGTTTCTAAAGCACTTCTTATTCCTACAATTGGAATTGGTGCAGGAAATGGTTGCGACGGCCAGGTGTTGGTAATGCACGATATGCTCGGAATCAACACTGAATTTAAACCAAGATTTTTGAGAACTTATTTAAATCTGAATGAAACAGTTACCAATGCAGTTCAGCATTATATAAGAGATGTGAAATCGAAAGATTTTCCAAACGAAAAAGAACAATATTAGGATTACAAACGCTAATTATTCATCTAAAAATTTGCCTGTCCTTCAATTCCATTTATAACGGGATGCGGCTTTTGCCTGCTTCTTATTTTTATATAAAAATGATGTCCCGGAGCGAGAAATTGTCCCTGCAGGTACAAATAGGTATTGTTGCTTTTAAGAGCTCCCGATCCCGAATATCTTCCTGTACCATAGGGGCCATATTGAAATCCAATGGGGCCGTCGAAAACTAATGGCGAATCAAATTTCATGTTCATATCCACATCAATCGCTGGTTTAGACATTTTAGATCCAAAAATATAAGTAGTCGTGTACACTCCGGTATTATCCACGGTTTGCTGAAAACCGGTTAAATATATCCTGGTGTTCTTTGTTTTGTCCTTAATGATCTGACCGGTAAAAACTGAATCTGCCTTTTCATTTGATACCGTTGCATTCTCCTGTTGCGCTTTCACCTGCGAAAAAGTGAAAAGCATTAACATCATAAAGAGTGGTTTCATAATTTATTTTTTCAGGTAATGATTTATCGGAGTAAAGCTATATTAAATTATTCTTTCTGTACTATCACCTTTTTGTTAAATGCAAAATGCTTATGTAATGAAAGGAATAATGCCTGTCCTGTATTGATCGTATGATTTCTATACAATATTTTTCAGATTAAATAGTTTTATATAAGAACTTTTATGAAACTTATACTCATGCCCTATGGCGCAGCCGCTAAAAATAGTAATCGCTTCAGAACTTACCTGCGAGAGGTATGGGATGCGGCTTGTACTGGAAGGCGGCATGGATAGGGTAACAGTAGAAGAGATCACCACTCCTGCAGAATTGATCCAACTGCAAATCAATTGCGCCTTCCATATTGTTATCACCAGGATGTGGCACCATCTTTCGCCTTGCGGCAAAATCAAACAAACCAGCCTTCCTTTTGGCATGATCGCATTCATGGATGAGTACAAAGAGCATTATATTGACCGGATGAAAAGTGCCGGTGCCAAAGGCTTTATGCTCTCGGGCGGAAAGCTTGAAGAACTGCTGGAAGCTGTTGATACGGTTTCCAACGGTGGGGAATATTATTGCCGCGGCATACAGCAAAAGATGGAAGAAGAACGGCGATCCTATAATAGCCGGGGAACGAAGAAGATAAAATTGACGCAAACAGAATATCGCGTTATGCAGCTTGCTTTAGAAGGATTTTCTGATAAAGAAATTGCTTCCAAACTGAACTGTAGCCCCCGCACCATCGAAACCCACAAAAGAAATATCAGGGAAAAGACCAAAACCAATTGTAATATCAGTAGTATTAATTTTTTCAAACAAAAAGGACTTTTGGTTTGGCAGGGAATCGTAGTATTGATGCAGGTTTTTGATGAAGTGGGATTTGCTTTGGCTGCATAAAGCACTCAAAGCAGGAGAAAGAAAAAAGCTCTTCGTGAAACTTGGTGCGCTTCGTTTTCTTTATGCGAAAAAAAACTTTGCGGCTGGAAAAAAGAAAAGAGTTCTCCCACTATGGAAACGAAGATTCAAAGGTTCCCAAAGATTTTCTCTTCATGTAACTTCGTGCGCTTCGTTTTCTTTGTGTGAAAAAACCTTTTTGGCGGAAAAAAGAAAAGAGTTCTCCCACTAAGAAAACGAAGATTCAAAGGTTCACAAAGATTTTCTCTTCGTGAAACTTGGTGCGATTCGTTTTCTTCGTGCGAAAAAAAACTTTGCGGCTGGAAAAAAGAAAAGAGTTCTCCACTAAGAAAACGAAGATTCAAAGGTTCACAAAGATTTTCTCTTCGTGTAACTTCGGGCGCTTCGTTTTCTTTGTGCGAAAAAAAACCTTCGGGCGAAAAAAAAAGAACTTCCAAAAATCTGAGTGTGCTTCAAAATAAAAAAGACCACCTTCCTCAGGGTGGTCTCTATTTTTTCCTTTTGCGTCTTAAAGTTTCATTGCACAATGCGGTTCAGCACATCGCTATAGGTAAACTGATTACGCACTCCTACTGCCGCTACCCTGAACCACATTTTCTTTCCGCTTTCCAGGCCTTTGATCGTGATCTTCCTGGAAGTACTTGAAATCACCGTCCACACGCTTTCCGGGGTAAGAGGATCCATTGTATATTCGTAAGAATAACTACGGGCGCCTTTCACCGAGTCAACGCTTATCTCAACCATACCACGGTTGGCACCGTCCGCTAACTTCAGGTTTTGAGGTTTCTGCATATCGGGTTTCGTTTCTCTTTGCTTGCGCAGGTCAAACCGGGTTTTGGTCAGTTTCGCTACGTTGCCGTTTGCAGTAAGGGTTACATAATTGCCGAGTTCCACCAGCATATCGATAAGAACATTTCTCGCCTGGTTCCTGGCGACAATGTCATCGATGCTGCGTGACGCCGCTTTCTCCATTGCGTTACTGAAGACGATCCTGGCCGCGTTAAACGTAGCCATGTCGGGCGTCGGGGTGGGAAAATCAGAGTTTTCAAATATACCTTCATAAATGGAGCCGGCCTTTTTATTAAGGAGCGGTCCTGAAAGGTTTCCGAATCCGAGGTTGATCCGGGGGATTGGTTTCTTTTTCATTTTACTGAAATTTAGAAAGTTTTGGCAAAGCTGCCGGTTGACCCAATTGCGAATCAACGAGGGCAAAGCAAGAAGTTTTTGCCGGGCAAAACAATACGTAATATTGCGTATAAAAAATAAAGATCCATTTATTACATTCCCCTTTTTTTTACGTAGAGGCCGGTTTTATTTCTGCCAGAAAAAATTTTTAAAAAAGCCGATTTTGCCCTGCGAAAACACAATGCGCCTGAGTAGAAATACCCTTTTTTTTATTTAACGGCTAAAAAACACTTCATGCCAAAGCGCGCTTTTTTTGAAAAAAAACGAGATCCCTTTATAAAAGAGAGCCATCATTTATCAGTAAATCATGAAAACAAATGAAAAGATGGTCATCATTTATCAGGAAATCATGAAAACAAATGAAAAGATGGCCATCATTTATCAAGAAATCACGAAAACAAATGAAAAGATGGTCATCATTTATCAAGAAATCATGAAAACAAATGAAAAGA
>DATILZ010000126.1:0-6993 GCA_035475995.1 Hanamia sp.
ACCGTTTTTTGAAACATTCTGTGTTAGCTTGGCGGTAGTTTCATCTATACTATAAGAATACTTTGAGATGAGATTGGGGAAATAGGCAGCGCCATAATTTAAACTTTCGTCCAGGAGGGGTGCTATATTATTACGAAAGGCGGTTGTTGCAGTGGTGAGGTCGCTGCTCGTTTTAACAGCTTCTCCTGTATCGTAAAGATCCAGAATGCAAAATCTATCCTGGAGATTCGTGTCAGCACAAAGATTAAGGGCACTGGATTGCAAAGTATAAAGATCGGTGTCCGCGGGCAGTTTTTGCCCTTCCGGGAAAATGATTAAGGTAATATCATCCTCCTTTTTTACTGCTTCCAAACCTGCGGTAAAATCTCCGGGAACAAGTGCATCTCCCACAGTTGCCTTGTATGGCCCGATTGAGACAATGTAACACATACCGCCTCCATTATCGTAAAAAAAGCGTATTGCAGAATGCATCATATGATTGGATTGCTTGCCTGCTGTAAATGCCGGTTTAATATTTTCCGTTAATAAATTATCATTGGCATCAGTAGTTTGATCAATAGTAATCGTAAGCCCTGTTTCAGCTTGTGCTTTTCCAAAGTACGTCTCATAATCAAGTAATGATGTGATTTGAGTTGGAATGTTCGTGAGATTATTTCCATTACCATCGATAGGAAGATTCTTTAAGTTTGGATTCAACGCTTTTTGAGTATAGCCGACAAAAGCCGGAATGGTGTCAACCTGGGCAATAGAGGGCGGAAAAGCGTCTATTTCCGTTACGTACACCCCGGGAGTTTTGATGGCACTTTCATTGATTAAAGACATGATGATGAAGTTTTATAATGAACAATGAGTTTTAAAATTTACTTTCAAATTTTATGGTAAATGAAGGAGCTGGTTCAAATAGCTTTTCACTTACGTCAAATAAATTATAGCTGCTGTTAGTGGTTCCTGAATTATATACGTCAATTACGCCAAAGCATCTGTCATCCGTCTTTACAACCGTTGCATCCTGCAGGTCGGCATTATTCACCACCTGTTGCAGCGGCTCAAGTTGTTTCCAAAAAGCCGTATTAGTAATAGCGATATTGTCAGAAGCTTTTACTGCTTGAAGTGCCACATATAAATTACCTCCATTCTGGACAATCGTTCCTCCCTCATAATCATTTGGTGCCTGGTAATTTTCTACTGGTGCAGTTAAAAATAAATTGCCTCCTCCGGTGTTATTGATTTTATTCGAAAACTGGTAAATCTTTTTGTTTCCGGCGGCTGCTACATAAGTTTTACCAAAGAAATCGTCGCGGGTTTTTAATAAAAACCGAAGCTTGATATCACCTGTTATTGTGAAAGCCGGAATCTTTGGGTCGGTGGCGGGTGGATTAAAATACTTAGTTCGGATAAAGCAAATCAGTGTATTATTAAAAAAGCGGTAATTCATTTTATAATCAGAGAAAATTGCAACGGTATCCGGATCTGGTGTTATGGAAACTGCCTGTGAAAAATAATTCTCTGTCGGCGTTTCATATCCGGCGTGCATAAATTTTACAGTAAACAATGTGGTATATATGGAATTTACCGATTCTATCATGACTGCTCAGTGTTAAAATAATTAGTTTGAATTTCTTCTATCAGCGGCCCTTTCGTTTCTGATACATAATCAATAGTTACCATTCGCATCCGGTAAACTACAGAGGGGAAATACCTGCCTCCCAACACTGACCATATTTCGTGTAGTTGCTGCAGGGTCAGGCTTTCCATATCCAATATCAGTTTCTCAATATTTTGATTAAGGTTTGGAGTGTTGGAATGGTCAAACACAAATTTTCTTTGGAACACGCCAATCACATTTTGAAGATCCTTAAGTGAAGATTCATAACCGCCTATAGGTCTTACTGAAGTGAATAATAAAGTAAGGTTTAAATGGATAGCAGGGTTTTTCAATATGATACCGCTGTCCTTGCGGATAAAATTATTTGGGTCGCGGGAAATTCTATTTTCTTCAATATTGATGAGGGAAATAATTACTTCACCATTTAGGCCATTGTTATTTGGATCATTTACAATTTCACTGATATTTCCATAATCAGCATTAATCAAATTATTTTTTAATTCCTGGCGAATAATATAAAGCGACTCGTAAATCATAAATGGTTTTTTCGGAAATAAATCATGACAAAAAATGTCAGAACATCTTCTATGGCTAAAAAATCCGGCAATACATTATTGTAAATTCAAAATTAGTCTTCAACAACTCTCTTTCATTGTATAAAACAGACAATTTTATTACCCGCGGCCATTTGTTGTATTAGCAACAGTCTATAGCTTCGCTGTACTCAGTCACATTTCGTAGTAACTGTTTATCCAAATCCGCTACTATTTTAAATTCAAAATTAATCTTCAACAAAGCCTCTACCTTGTAAAAAACAGACAATTTATGCGCGATATAAAAAATGTTCGAAATCAGTTCTTGAAGAATAATATTCCGTTGGGTTATTTCCTGAAAATTTTTTAAAATCATGATTAAAATGAGCCTGATCTACATAATTTAATTGGTAGGCGAAATCCGTCCACTTAAAGGCAGACACACTTTCAATCAATTGGAGCGCTTTATTTATCCGGGCAATAGAGATGAAAGTTTTTGGTGAAATACCAACTTTTTCAAGAAAGCAGCGCGCAAAATTCCTTTCACACATATTCACCTGTTCCAACAGGTATTTTAAACGGATATTTCCATGTTGTTTTTGAATCAGGTTACAGGCATACTCCACTTGTTTTGCATGCCGGAAGTTTTTCTGCTTTGTCTTTTGTAATAAAAATCTTTCGGCAATTGCAACCTGGTCCTTAACACAGCAGGCTCCTAAAATTTCTTCAATAAAAGTTTGTCCTTCAATTTCCGCTATTGTTTCAAAAGCTACTACCTGGTTTGTAAAATGATACATAGGGATACCAAATAGCTGGTACATGGCTGTTGGCTTAAAATGAATGGCCAATATTTTGAGATTGCCTGGATAAGTAACTTTAAAAGGGCGGGATAGTTGACCAATAATATAACTTTTAGAGATTGCCAATGGCGGGTCAAAAGTAGATGAAACAAAGGGTTGCATATCTCCTTGTAATACAAATCCCAGGTACTGCATGTTGCTGGGGATAAGGTTTTGAGTGATTGCTTTGCCTGAGTTTGCCTCGTAGAGTATGAATTGTTCTACAAAAGATTGTAAGTCAGGCATGGGGCTAATTGATGTAAAGGAGCACATGGGGGGTAATGTTTAATCCTTAAACAATTTTATTGCAACTCAGGTATCTGTCGCATCAACAAAAAGTGCATTTACTCACCAGCCTGTTTTTCTTGTTGATTTATTACTTCAGGAATACCTTGCAGCAACAGATAGGATAAAGAAAATCTTAAAGGGAGTGGAGAATCAAAGGATATATTTGATAAAAAACCGTAAAAGGTGTAGGGGTTTTAATTTGGTTAGGCGGGCTGAAACTTACTCCTGTCGTTTTAATCTATACTTTTTGAATCGAAGGCTCTTGTTTTACTGATTTTTCAGAATATCCATTCTATAAAACATATTCTATAACCTGTTTCAACATCACAAATATATAAAAGAATAAAACAAAATCTATAAGTGATTTTTCTTTTTTTTTCGGGTGGATTTATGGGTACGATTACATTAAAGAGGATAAATTAAAATGAGCTTATGCCTTTATTCAGCTACTTTTGGCTGGCCATAATTTTTGCTGATCATAAATATGTAATTGCCCAAAGCATACTGTAAATCACAGAATACTTTGCCCGTCAGCTTCAACAGATTACGGAATTAGCAATATTTATAAAAATGACTTTTATTTTGCAAAGAAGCTTACCAATAAACGGACAAATAAGGTGAATTCCTGTTTTCATTTTTATAACCTTAAAAAAGTTATTTCAAATGCTTTAAAAAGTAAATTGGAGGTCACAAATTGCGACCTCCAAAGAAAGAAATTGATCTGTTACTTCTCTAAATTTTATTGAAATTCAACACTGGGATGATAACGTTTTACGCGATGCAAAGTATTCACATCTGTGTGATGCATTTCTGTTCCCCCCGTGGCGCCAAGTTTTAGAATAATGTCGGATGAATGGGTAAAAGTGCCGTCTTCATTAAATTTGAAAGTGCTTTCAAAACTTTTTAATTCTGCACGGCCCAGTAAATATTTATTTTGAAGAATACCATAACAAGGATCGCCAGGGCTTGCTTTGAAATGAATTTCTCTGTCGCCTGGTTTGGCATCCGCTCCGGCCATAATAGCGATTCCGCGGCCAAAGACCACCGTACGAATCACCTGCTTGTTTTCTTTGTCCCAAAGAATATACCCTACTTCATCATGAAAGGGATCCATTGCTTCTTCGCCATGTCGCCACGCAGTTGATTTGTAAGCAAGCCCTTCCATAGATTGATGCCCGTTTTCCTGGATAGGGATTGGTTTAAACGAAGCTTTTTCAAAATAAGTAGTTTCGGAAGTTTCGTCGTGTTTATTGTGATAGGAAAGATCTACACCCACGTTGCCTTCCCATTCACCCACAAGAGGAGTTAACGGCCCTAATTTTTGACCGCCAAATTTTGCATTTTCTGCCATAATATATATTTTTTTTGATACTTGAAGGGCTAAGTTACTGATTCTTTGAAAATTAATGTTTCAAAACACTCATCAGTAAACGGAAGTTGGAAATTCTTTTAATAGGATAAACCGTTTAAGTCGCAAAGGCTGCATTCATTATTCTTGCCATTAATAATTGATTATTGATCGGAAGCTGCTTTCTTGTAATCCATGACGTAATTTCTACAGAATTATTGCGTATCTTCTTCGATATAAAGATCGAAGACGTATCGAAGACGTATCGAAGAGGTATCGAAGCGGTATCGAAGCGCTACACTGCAAAATATCTAGATGATACTTTGAGATATCTTGCCATTCTTGCTAAATAAAACATAATTTGAATTTTAGTATTCTCGAAAAATAGCAATGTAACCGTGCCCGGCTTTAAACCATTTAACATCATTTTCAGAAAATTTCTTGTTGAAGCTTTTTAATGTTTTCTCATTAACAGTTACAGCTGCTGCAGATTTTACCGGCACACTATTTTCTGTTGAGGACTGATAGACAAGCGCATTTTTATTGCTTGCATTTTGCGCAAATAAATGCGGCACAGCAAGTGTTACTGATAGCGCCAGGCAAATGCTGCCGATGATTTTTGCTTTCATAATTTTAATGTTTGAGGTGATTGAAAACTCAAAATTAAAAGCGCATACAGCCTGTTTTTTTATTATTCGATAAAATGAAATTTTAAGATGACATACCGCTGCTCTAAGAACTATTTCTCCATTTATCGGCGATGATTGGCATTGAGCGAAGATGATAAAAGCGTAATTGCTCAAAAAACAGTAACAGTAAAGCAATAAATCAGGAGAATTTCTGTTTTTATTAGGCTTCTTGATATGTGTCTAATCATTCCCCTAAAAAAGCTAATTTTAGCCCTGTAAAATAATCTGCTTGAAACCAGGAAAAATCCTATCCTTTATTCTGTTTTTATTTTTTTATAGTAATGGTTTTTCCCAACAAAATCCGGCATCACTTTCTAACTTCAGAAGTAAGAAAATTTCTACTAAAATAAACCCGTTTTTACTGGATAGCAACAGCATTATTCCGAACACTGTTTCGATAATTGGAATCCCAGAAACCAGCTATTCCATTGATTATATCAATGCAAATATTTGGTGGAAGTCAACAAATTTACCGGATAGTATTTTTATTTCTTACCGTGTTTTTCCATATAAATTAAATGCAGTGGAGAGGCGATTTAACTATGACAGCATCCGTTTTAATTTTGCCTTAGAAAAACCTTATACTTTAAAAAGCAATCAGTTTGAAAATAAAATAATTGATTTTGGAAATATCAATTACAATGGAAGTTTTGGCCGCGGAATTACGATTGGAAATAACCAGGATGCCGTTGTAAACTCTACTTTAAATCTTCAACTGAACGGATTTATCGGGGATAGTCTGGAATTAACGGCTGCCATTAGCGATAATAATATTCCCATTCAACCAGAAGGAAATACACAAAACATCCGCGACTTTGACCGCATATTTATACAAATAAAAAAACATGGATGGCAGGCAAATTTTGGAGATATTGATATTCGTCAGAGCCAGAATTATTTCCTCAATTTTTCCAAAAGATTACAGGGAGGTTCTTTTCAAACAGATAATAAAATTGGCAAAAATATCAGCAATTCTTTTTTAGCAAGCGGCGCTATTTCCAAAGGCAATTATATCAAAGATATTATTACGCCTATTGAAGGAAACCAAGGGCCTTACAAGCTTTACGGAGCTAACAACGAGTTGTATTTTGCAGTGCTTGCCGGCACAGAAAAGGTTTATATTGACGGACAGTTATTGACAAGAGGCGAAGACCGTGATTATGTGATTGATTACAATACGGCCGAACTCACATTTACTGTAAAGCATCTGATTACAAAAGATACAAGGATACAGGTGGAGTTTGAATATTCAAATCAGAATTATTTGAATTCTATGATTTATGCAAATGATGAAATCAATATCAATAATAAATTAAAAGTCAGCATTGGCGCTTATACAAATGCAGATGCAAAAAATTCTTCCATCAATCAAACACTCACCACACAGCAAAAACAATTTTTATCACAAATAGGAAATCATGTTGACAGCGCCACTTATCCAAATGCAACTCCTGATACTTTTTCTGTAAATAAAATTTTGTATAAAAAAATTGATACAACAGTAAACGGAGTTTTAGACACGATTTATGTTTATTCTGTAAATCAAAAAGATAGTTTATACAGTCTTTCTTTTACAAATGTTGGACTTGGAAAAGGGAATTATACAGCCGTAAATGATGGCAATGCGAATGGAAGGGTTTTCCAATTTGTAGCGCCGGTAAATGGTGTAAAACAAGGTGAATGGGAACCG
>DATILZ010000127.1:0-2737 GCA_035475995.1 Hanamia sp.
ATGCCGCCGCTGCAAACAATATTTCTTGCCGCTTCGCTCACTGCGATCATACAACCAACAAACGGGTTAGCAAAAACATAAAGGCTGTTGCAATCTGTTGTTAATGCAAGCGCTTTTTTTGTTCCATGAATCATAACAACAGAAGCATCAGAAGGGGCTTTGGTATTCAGATTGGCAGCACCTACCATGCTGTCGTATTGTTCATAAATCCATTTTTTTGAAGCAATAGACGGAAGAGAAATTAATTTTTCTGCAATCGTTTTTAAATCTTCCGGAACAGGGATTTTTGAAGCATTAAACTCTTTTATTTTCTCAAAATATTTTGGTTCTTTATATTCCCTGTTATAAACCGGAGCGCCACCACCAAGCACGAGACTTTCAGCAGGCATTTCGGCTTCCAATTCATCATTCATATAAAAACGAAGCATTTCTCCATTCGTTACTTCACCAATTTGCTGACAAGGCAAATCCCATTTTTCAAAAATATCAATCACTTCTTTTTCTCTTCCTTTTTGAACTGTCAAAAGCATTCTTTCCTGGCTTTCACTCAACAGTAATTCCCATGCTTTCATTCCCTTTTGTCGTGTCGGAACTTTTTCCAAGTGAATATTCATGCCTACGCCACCTTTGGCACTGGTTTCAGCTGTTGAACAAATAATTCCGGCAGCACCCATATCCTGCATTCCAACAACAGCACCGGTTTGAATCACTTCAAGACATGCTTCCAATAACTTTTTTTCCTGGAAAGGGTCGCCCACCTGAACAGCGGGTAAATCTTCCGCACTATTTTCTGTAATATCTGCTGAGGCAAAAGCAGCACCGCCCATTCCATCTTTTCCGGTGGCACTACCAGCAATGAAAACAGGATTTCCTTCGCCCAATGCAGTGGCGCTAACGGTTTCACCCAAACGAACTACGCCTGCGCTCATTGCATTTACCAATGGATTGGTATGATAGCAATCTTCAAAATAAATTTCTCCGCCAACAGTTGGAACGCCAAAACAATTTCCATAATGGCCAATGCCACTCACTACGCCGCTTAATAAATGTTGTGTTTTATTATTTTCAAGATTTCCAAAACGCAGGGAATTTAACGTAGCAATTGGACGGGCTCCCATCGTAAAAATATCGCGGTGAATGCCGCCGACACCTGTTGCTGCTCCCTGAAAAGGTTCAATTGCGGAAGGATGATTGTGGCTTTCAATTTTAAAAACAACACCAAGCCCATCGCCGATATCCATTAATCCTGCGTTCTCTTCACCGGCTTTTACTAAAAGCTTAGAACCTTCTCTTGGCAAGGTTTTCAGCCATTTAATAGAATTTTTATAACTGCAATGTTCACTCCACATTACTGAGTAAGCGCTTAATTCTGTAAAGTTGGGAACGCGGCCCAGAATTTCAGTAATCTTTTCAAATTCGTCTTTTTTCAGTCCAAGCTTTTCAGCCGTTTCAAATGTTATTTCCATAATTATTTTAAAAAAGCAAACTTACAATCTCTTGCCCTTTTATCAGAATCTGAGATGTGAATATTTTAACTAACTTCCCACATTCAAAAAATATCCTGCTTGACTTTTCTTTTATTTATTTTTTATTGCATTCTTTTCTGCTGGCTTATTACCCGCATTCGGTTTTTTAAAGAATCAGGATTATCTGCAAGGATTCTTATCACATTATTTCTTTTGCGGATTCTTGTGCTAATTATTGGTTGCTGTATCAATCAATATTATTTGCCAGTTTCCGATTCAGTGATTCTGAATGGAATGGGCATTAAGGAATTTCATTTGCTTTTTCAAAATCCGCATGAATATTTAATCAATATTTTTCATACAAATTCACCCAATGCCTATTCAAGGCTGTTAGATGATTCTCATTCTTTCTGGAATAATCTGCGCACCAATCTGATTCTTAAAATGCTTTCAATCTTTAATATTTTCAGCTTCAAAAGTTTTTTGATCAATACACTTTTTTTCAATTTTTTAATTTTCTTTGGTTTCGTAGCGTTGTACAAAGTTTTTATAAAAATATTTCCTGCATCATTTTACCAACTGATTATTTGCATATTTCTTTTGCCATCCGCATTATTTTTTTCTTCAGAAATCCATCGCGATGGATTGATTTTATTGTCTCTTTCGATGATCATTTATCACCTGTTTTTTATTTTAAATAATCAGCAATTTTCCTGGGAAAGAATTTTGCCGATCACACTATTTCTGTTATTAATTTTCTTTTTAAGAAACTTTGTATTTATCACATTAATTCCTGCAATCATTGCATGGATTCTTTCAAAAAAGTTTTCGAAACATGTTTTTATTTGTTTTGTAAGTGTTTATGTTTTTTCAACCATAATATTTTTTTGTTCCGGTTTTATTTCTTCAAGAGCCAGTCTTCCACAATATGTAAGTTCACGCCAGCAAAGCTTTATAGAGATAGGAAAGATGGGTGCTTCTACGATAAATATTAATCCGCTTTATCCAAACTTCAAAAGCTTTTTAATGAATGCACCACAGGCTTTGGATCATGCATTGTTTAGGCCCTATTTAGCAAAAATCGGAAGTGTTCAATATCTCCCTTTTACGCTGGAAGTTTTTATAATAGAAATTTTATTTCTTATCTTTCTTTTTTTCAGAAAGAAAAATATTTCCATAAATCCACTCATTTATTTTGGCATTTTTTTTAGCCTTACCATGCTTCTGATAACAGGCTATACTGTTCCGATAATTGGTGCAATTGTAAGATA
>DATILZ010000128.1:0-2018 GCA_035475995.1 Hanamia sp.
AAGATAATTATTGATCCTTCCTTTGTATTTTCCAAACCACCAATGCTTTTTTTCGGAAGTGCCGGCATCTATGGCATGTTCACGCGCTTCAGTAAGCCACGCGAATATTTGTGCTTTTTGTTTTTCTGTAAGATTGGGTATCATTTCCTCGTATCCTTTGTAGGTGATTGGCAATACATTGTAAGTCATTCCATCTTTTACTTTGTCAACCTGTTGCGGTGTCAGCTCTCTTGACAAAGCTGAGAGGTATTCCTCGTGAGATGAATCAATTTCCGCCTCTTCTTCTTTTTGCGCAGTAGCTAATTGTGCCTTCAGCACGCCTTTGTCTGTAGTATTTTGTGCCTTCGCTTCTTTGGCCTTTGCCTCTTCGGCATTCTGCCAATCATTCAACTGGTGATATCTTCCTGCAATAATATCTTTTACCCTTTCAGCCCCGGAAGCATCCTTAATATCAAGAGTTGCTACAATTTTTTGAGCGCGTTGATCTATTGCTTTTAAATAAGCCTGTTCCTGGTCTGACCGCGCTGAATTATTTTGAGCTATGACTGAAGAGAAAAAGACTAAAAAAGTCAAAACGCAGAAATATCTTTTACCTAACATTTTCCTGTACATATTTTTTATATTACACACTGTTTAAAAAAGTATTTGCAGTATAAATTCAATAAACCGGGTTAGCAAACAAAATTATTATGAACCATCTTTAAATCAGAAATATTGAATCATTTTCTCAGCATAAGCTAAATATTTCATTTCAGCTTTTTATTTTGGAAGCGCCCGCAATCAAACTCTATTCAAAAATTCTTCGATTGGAAATTACTTTATTCTGTTACCAAAATTATCCTTACAAAAAGTTAAAATCAATGTCATGTTTTCCTATAATGATGGACGATTTAACTATTTTTAATAATTTCCGCCATTATTTAAAAGCCATTAAAAAGATGGAAAACAAAGGTGGATCGCATAAAAATATCTGGTATGGACAAGGACGGCAACGTATTGAAATACCTAAGCCGGTTCTGAAATCAAAAGTATTGATCAAAGCCATGCTGAACCAGCTTTATGTTTGTGGCCTTGGTTATTATCCCAAAGCAGCCGGGCATTATACATCACGAAAAAAAGGTTTGCCCGAAAATTTTCTTTTTTACTGTGTGGATGGTAACGGCTGGTATAAAATAGAAGATCAAAAATATGAGGTTGGCGCCCACGAGTTTTTTATTTTGCCTCAAAATGTAAAACATTCTTATGGCAGCAATGACAACAATCCATGGAGCATTTACTGGATTCATTTTGGCGGCGACATGTTGACTTATTTCAATTCCATACAAACTGTACAAACCTATTTTAAACCTCATCATGTTAAAAGCAGCAATGAAGTTTTTTCATGCTTCTCCAACATATACAAAGCGCTGGAACTGGGCTACAGCAAGGACAATCTCTTATTTGCCAACATGTGCCTGTCTCATTTCTTGAGCTTGTTTATTTACAATGCCAGGCATTTCACTGTTTCGAATGAAAAACTCAGTTGTGTTGACAAGGCTATATTATTTATGCGTGAGAATATCAATAAAAATATTTCCCTGAATGAATTCAGTAGCCAGTATCATTATTCGCCTTCGCGCTTTTCAGGTTTGTTTAAAGAAAAAACCGGCTACGCTCCCATTGATTATTTTATACAAATGAAAATGCAGAAAGCCAGCCAGCTTTTGGATTTCACTGCGCAATCTGTCAAAGAGATTTCGATCAATATGGGATTCGACGATCCGTATTATTTCTCACGAAGGTTTTCAAAAGTAATTGGAATGTCTCCTACACAGTACAGGGCAGTTAAGAAAGATTAGATGAATCAGCCTCCTTTTGTTTTTTTTATCAAAAATAGAAATTGCGTGTATTTGTTGCTTTATATACTCGTGCACAAACCAAATTCAAATTCTTAGAATTATCAAAAGACATCACACTCCGGGAACTGCTGCAATGGTTCCGGTAGTTGATGAATTACCGCAACCTTTTGCATTTGAACG
>DATILZ010000129.1:0-4884 GCA_035475995.1 Hanamia sp.
AATAAGGAAGATAGCCGGTAAACTGGCCCGGATCAAGAATGCGCAATTCCTGTCGCTTACCGGACTTGCCGGCACAAACACTCATCTTGCCATCTAATACAATATAGGAAATAACGACCGGCTCACCTACATTAAATAAAAGATCTCCTTCTTCTATTTCTACCGTTTCTCCCTGATTGATCAGCCATTGTAATTGGTCATCGGGAACATGCTGAAATTCTTTGACAACTTTTAAATCGTCAATAGTTAGTTCTTTCATAAAAATAATTAGTGATGGCAAGTTATGTATTTGTTGGAAGATTTGTCATTTAAAAAACTGAAGGCTTATAAGCGCAGAGGGAATGGATAATTTGGATGTATGAAAGAGCCGGAAAGAAAAATGGGAATAATAACGACTGGTCCGGAAAGCTTTCGGGAGCAACAACATAACAAACAAACCATTAGAAATAAAAGATCAGGAAATGTTTGATAAAATTTTGGAGTATGAATCCTGTTACGGCTGGCTTTGTAACCAAACCTGAAGATTGGAAGTATAGTAGTGTAAGAGATTTTTGTAGTGAACATTAGGGTTGCCAACCTTCGAAAGATTGGTAAGCCTGCCTAAACCTTAGTAACAACCGTACACAACTCTGATTCCACCTTATTACATTATTTTTCTTGCATTTAAAAACTATTTGGTTGCTAATAAGCTAACAATCTTTTTGAGTTTGGAGAGAATAGCTTCTGTTACCAAGGTGAGCAGGTTTTTTGCCCCCCTGCTATTCTTAGAATATCTCAAAATAAAAACATTCTGCTGTCCTGATATTTTCAACTCAGAACAAGTACTTTTAGGACTTCCGGGTTGGAGTAAAGAAACCCGGACGGTAAGACAACGATAAATTGATTGATGATATTTAAAACAACCCTCAATGGAAAGAGTAAAAAAAGCTGAGTTTAAATTAATTGGGCTTAGGCTCAACGGCAAGACGGCTAATAATAATGGGCAATCAAGTATTGACTGTGGAAATCTGTGGCAAAAATTTGAGAGGGAGAACTTTGCAGAAAGAATTCCGGGCAAGCTAAGCGATGAGATTTATGCTGTGTATTATGACTATGAAGGCGACAATACCAAACCGTTTTCTTATTTTATCGGCTGCAACGTGAAAACCGACACTCATACACCAGCTGGAATGGACGGCTTGGTAATACCTGCCAAGAGTTTTACTAAAGTAATTGCAAAAGGAAAAATGCCTGATTGTGTGGCAGATTCCTGGAAAAATATCTGGAATTCAAAAATAGCAAGGGCCTATCAATATGACTTTGAAATTTATGATGAACGAAGTAAAGATTGGAGCAATGCGGAAGTAGATATTTTTGTTTCGGATCAACAGGAAGAACCAATTGGCACCTCGGCTAAAAGTCAACAGTAGCGTTTTTACAATATCAGCAGCTTTAAAGCGTTTTAATATTCTATTCAAATTAATTTCTAAAAGTGAATGTTATGAAAACGCCAGTGTTTAAGTTGCTCCTTGTCTTTGTAATATTAATAGTCATAGTCTCCGGATGTAATGGTACCCGCAGAACAGAAGGCGGTGCACACAATCGCGGCGTTAATAATAGTCACTATAGGGGTTATTAATATAATCCCTCGTAATTACCAGCTTTTTGTTGTTATCTTCATCTCTTGCTTTTTAATCGCCGGTGATGACGTTATAAATGCGATGACATCGCCAGGTTGCGACTTTTCAGCGATATTACAAATAAGTGGAAACCACAAATCATACTCAGCAAATAAAGCTAATGTTATGACATATCCTTTTATTCCAATCGGGCTAATAGCGATTTTTATCGTTTACGTTTTGTATCTTTTAATAATCAAAAGGGATATGAAAAAGCTTAAAACGGTATTATATCCGGGACTATCTTTTATTGTTATTTGGGCAGCCATTTATTATTTTTGGTTGAAATAACTTTATGTATGAATTGGGCATAAACACAAATTTAAAAAACAGGAATTGGCATTATTTGTTGATTTGTTGTTGAATGATATAATCAAAAAAATCCCACTGCGAAGCTGCTTTCTTTTGCGGCTTAACAGTGGGATTTTTTTTTAACGGTTCAGGCGGCTGAAGCCTCCCGACCCTGGCGTGGCTCCTCTGCTGCCATTGCCTTTGTTCAAATCTTTTACTTTAATCTTTCATGGTTGAAATCGTTACAGCGTTCAGGCCGCTTTCTTCTTCGGCCTGAACGTTGGATTTTTGTTTTTTAATGGCTCAGGCCGCTGGAGCTTCCCGCCTCTTACCGCTGCACTCTTCCGCTTGCATCACCTTTCATCAAGCCTTGTACTTCACTCAAAGTAGCATGGTTCAAATCCCCTGGTATCGTATGTTTGAGCGCAGAAGCAGCCACGCCAAATTCTGCTGCATCTTTTAAATTCATTCCTGAAACCAGGGCATAAATAAATCCGCTGGCAAAAGAATCGCCACTTCCAACCCGGTCAATAATGCGTACTTCATATTCTTTTGAATGATAAAATTCATTACCATCATATACCAATGCACTCCATCCGTTATCAGAAGCGCTGTGGCTTTCGCGAAGTGTGGAAGCGATATATTTGAACCCGAATTTTTCTTTCATCTGCTGAAATACATCTTTATAACCATCCAGATTTAATTCGCCTTTGGTAACATCGGTTCCTTTACTTTTAAATCCCAATGTAGTTTCTGCGTCTTCTTCATTGCCGATACAAACATCCACATATTGACAAAGATTCGTCATTACTTCTTTCGCTTTTTCCTTACTCCATAATTTTTTACGGTAATTCAGATCAATGCTTGTCGTAACACCTTTTGCTTTTGCAGCTTTCAATGCGGCTTCAGTAAGTGCGGCGGCTTTATCGCTTAAAGCAGGTGTGATGCCGGTTGTATGAAACCAGGAAGCACCTTCAAATATTTTATCAAAATCAAAATCAGAAATTTCTGCTTCTGCAATCGCTGCATCTGCACGATCATAAATTACTTGTGATGCACGCATGGAAGCGCCGGTTTCTAAAAAATAAATACCCAATCTTTTTCCACCACGGGCAACAAATTGTGTATCCACACCAAACCTGCGCAGGTGATTGATAGCAGCCTGACCAATTGCATTGTCGGGCACTTTGGAAACAAAAACTCCATTCAATCCATAATTGGTGAGAGCCGCTGCCACATTGGCTTCGCCGCCACCATAAGTAACATCAAAACTATCTGCCTGAACGAATCTTTTATAATCGGGAGTAGATAAACGAAGCATAATTTCTCCAAGTGTAACAACTTTTTTTGCCATGATCTTTTTAATAATTTAGTTGAATGATAAATGAATTTTTAAAAAATATTTTCAGCCAAATCTCTTTCTTATTTATTAATAGAGCAAGAAAAAGTATGGTAACGTTTGCGTAACGCTTTTGAAAAATTTATGCCGGATGTTTTTATAAACTTAAATCAATATCTTTCCCAAAAGTTTATAAACTTTTGGATTATTCAGTAAATTTAGTGGAATGAAGTTTCATTATAAGATTTAAACGTTAGTAGAATGACATGCCCCTCGTTTTAGCAACCTTATTACTGGTTTAAAACAATCTGCATCTATAAGTTACATTCAGTTTTCACTAAACAAACCAACTTTTGAAAAGAACTAAAAACTTTTGGAAAGTTCTAAACTTCCCAAATGTTAAGTATCGGTAACGATTGCATAAAAAAATATGGATTTATAATTTTATTCCAATAACATTGTTCACAGCAAAAATGTATTCATGGATAAGAAAGTCACTTTATTAAAACTGATTCCCGAACAGGGAATTTTACCACTTTATTTTTATAAAGATACCGAAGTTAGCCTGGAGGTTTTAAAAGCATTATACCGTGCAGGAATAAGAACGGTAGAATATACAAACCGCGGTGAAGCAGCGTTACAGAATTTTAAAAAGATGCGTGCATTATGTGATGCAGAATTAAAGGAAATGTATCTGGGCATCGGTACGATTAAGAATGGCAACATGGCACAAACCTTTATCGATGCCGGCGCTGATTTTATTATTTGCCCCGGGCTTGTAGAAGATGTGGCAAAAGTAGCGGATGAAAATAATTTGCTTTGGGTTCCGGGATGTATGACGCCAACAGAAATTATCCGCGCCGAAACATTAGGCGCGAAAATGATCAAATTATTTCCGGGAAATATCTTAGGCCCTGAATTTATGAGTTCTATAAAAGCCTTATTTCCGGATCTTTTATTTATGCCAACAGGCGGCGTGGATCTGGACAAAGAAAATATTTCCAAATGGCTCAAAGCTGGTGTGTGTGCTGTGGGAATGGGAAGCAAACTGATCAGTAAAGATTTATTAGAGCAAAAAAATTATTCAAAAATTGAAGAACTTGGAAGGCATGCATTGCAGATTTTAAAATCCCTTAAATAATTTATCTTTTAATCAAAAACTATCATGCAGCAAACGATCGAAGTTGATAAAACTGATTCTAAGCAAAACCATTTCAATGTGCAAAAAACAATTGGGAAATATCGCTGGACAATTTGTGGATTGATATTTTTTGCAACAACGATCAATTATCTAGACAGACAGGTAATCAGTTTGTTGAAATCAGTTTTATCAGAGCAGATGCATTGGAATGATGCCGATTATGCAGACATAGAAATTGCTTTTAAGTTTTTTTATGCATTTGGCATGCTCGGCGCGGGCCACATCATTGACAAACTCGGTTCAAAGATTGGCTACGCCGTTTCTACCGGCTTATGGAGCGTCGCTGCTGTTTGTCACGCATTTGCGTCAAGTGTTTTTGGGTTTGCTGTTGTAAGATCTTTTCTGGGCCTTACAGAATCAGGAAATTTTCCGGCGGCAATCAAAGCTACTGCAGA
>DATILZ010000130.1:0-5146 GCA_035475995.1 Hanamia sp.
ATCGCCTTTATTCATTCCGGGTATCAGGTTTAGGGCTTGCTCATCCGCTATTTAAACCGAATGCTATGCAAATTGCGGGCATTTCATTCATTGGACTGATGATTATTATGGGCGTTTTTTTTGTGCAATCGTCTGTTTCAAAACAAATCCTGCAGGTCAGAAAAAACTGGGCATTACTGTTTTTATTTTTGATAATTTCCATCGCAATTCCTTTTATTGATTTGCATCATTCTATCGGATATTGGCTGCTGGCTTTGGTTCCGGCTGCTGCATTTATTGGCTGCGCCTTTTATTATCCGCGCACCAAATGGATTCCGATGATTTTGCAATGGATTATGGTGGGCTTTGTCGTTTATATGCAGTATTTTAAAAAATAATTTTGGTATAGTTACCTTTGCTGATAAATAAAAAATAATAAAAATGAAATTTGGCGTGGTAGTTTTTCCGGGTTCTAATTGCGACAGGGATATGATACATGCTTTGCAAAATGATTTAGGCCAGGAAGTGATTACTTTATGGCATAAAGATAAAGACGTTTCCATGTTTGATACTTCAGATTGCATTGTGCTTCCCGGCGGATTCAGTTTTGGTGATTATCTGAGATGCGGTGCTATTGCACGTTTCAGCCCAATGATGCAAAGTGTTATTGAATTTGCAAATAAAGGTGGTAAAGTATTTGGCGTCTGCAATGGTTTCCAGATTCTTTGTGAAAGCGGCTTACTACCCGGAGTTTTATTGCAAAATGCCCAAATGAAATTTAACTGCAAAAATGTTTTTTTGCGTGGGGAAGCAGAGCAAGCAGGTGAAATTTATAAAATTCCTGTTGCGCATGGCGAAGGAAGATATTTTGTGAAAGAGGATGAACTGGAAGAAATTGAAAAAAACAACCAGGTACTTTACAGTTACTGCAATGAGAAAGGCGAGGTTCATATAGATCATTCTCCAAATGGTTCTATCCATTCCATTGCCGGAATAACGAACAGAGAAAGAACCGTTTTTGGTATGATGCCACATCCGGAAAGAGCCTGCAATGAGGCACTTGGCAATATTGACGGAAGAAAAATTTTCAAAGAGCTGTTTTCGATAAATTAATTCTATTATTTTTTTTCAGTAAAAGAAGAAATAAATGCAATTTGTGTTTTCATTTATTCACTTATTTTTGAAAAAATAAAAGGAATGAATAATACGTTGCCGCCTTTGCAACCGCTTGCACCGAAATTCCGGATTCATTCTATTGATATTCTTCGTGGTATGGTAATGATCATTATGGCTCTGGATCATACCCGGGATTTTTTGCATTACAATATCGATCCTACTAATTTACAAGTTACAACGCCGGTTTTATTTTTCACCCGCTGGATCACTCATTTTTGTGCCCCGGTTTTTGTGTTTTTATCCGGCACTTCTGCATTTCTTTCAGGAAGAAAAAAAACAAAAAATCAATTGTCTTCTTTTTTATTGAAAAGAGGAATCTGGCTGATCATTATTGAACTTACCATTTTCAATTTATTTCTCACTTTTGATATTACTTATAGTTTTTTGGCAATAGAAGTTTTATCCGTGATTGGATTGGCAATGATTATTTTAGCCGCTGCGATTTATCTGCCGCTTCGGGTAATATTTTTTATTGGTCTAATAATCGTTTGCGCACACAATCTTCTCGATGCATTTGATTATGCTAATCCAACTCAGGTTCCAATGTGGTGGGGATTTCTGCATCAACAATCATTTTTCACTTACGATCACAATCGCTTATTTGCCATTCTATATCCATTGCTTCCGTGGCCTGGAGTGATGATGTTGGGTTATTGTCTCGGTTCACTTTATAAAAAAGAATTTGATGCAAAAAGAAGGCAAAGGATCTTGTTATCAACCGGTATTTTAATCAGTTTATTTTTTATTATCCTGCGCTTTACCAACGTTTATGGCGATCCTTCCGAATGGCATGTGCAAAAGAATCCCATATTTACTATTCTTTCTTTTTTGAACACAACAAAGTATCCGGCTTCGCTTATTTTTTTATCAATGACTTTGGGTCCGGCATTGATTTTTCTTTCCTTATTTGAACATTCAACAGGAAAATGGAGCAAAATTGTTTCTGTATATGGCCGTGTTCCCTTTTTTTATTTCCTGATTCATTTTTTTGTGATCCATCTCATTTGTATGATTTTGTTTTTTGCAAATGGCCACACTTTATCAGAGGCAAATTCAGGATTTTTACATTTCAAATCGCCAAATGATGGCTTGCCATTGGGAATCGTTTATTTGATTTGGATTGCGGTAGTTGTCGCCATGTATCCACTTTGTAAAAGATATGACCGCTTAAAATCTTCTCACAAAAAATGGTGGCTGAGCTATTTGTAAATGCCTTTTTATTCTTAAAATAAAAACACGAATCCTGCATATTTGTTCCTTTACTGCACTGATATTTTATTATCTTCATTTTTCTTTTTAAAGGATATTTTCAAAAAAGAACCGATGATTTCGAAATCTTTAAAATATGGATTACTTCTGTTTGCCTTATTTACAATAAGCTGTAAGCAACAAAAAAAATATACTCTTCCCACGATTGATATCCAAACCCATTACGGCGATATTATTGTTGAATTGTATCCTGAAAAAGCGCCTAAAACTGTCGCTGCATTTCTTTCTTATGTGGACTCAGGTTATTTTAAAAACACTTCTTTTTACCGCGTTTTGAAGAAAGAAGACCAGGCAATGAACGTAGATAAAGCAGAGCTTATCCAGGGCGGCCTTTGGCAAACGAATTATAAATTGCAAAAAACAATTCCCGGTATTCCTTTGGAAACGACCAAACAAACAGGCATTCTTCATACTGAAGGCGTTATTTCTCTTGCCCGAAATGAAGATCCAAATTCTGGTAATACCGAATTTTTTATTACCCTTGATAGTGAGCCCGATTACGATTATGGCGGCGATGCGAGTCCTGACAAAAAAGGCTATACTACTTTCGGAAAAGTAATTGAAGGAATGCAATTCGTAAAACAAATTCATTCACAACCGGATTTTGAAACCAACTTACGCCCCCCAATACAAATTATCAATATTAAGAGATTATAAGTTGTAGGTTTAGTTATTGCAATTTAAAATCTGCTTCCTTTACATCCCGGCTATTGGTTCCGATGAATACTTTAAAATCTCCCGGCTCATAAACATATTTCAAATCGCTGTTGTAAAATCTCAAATCATTTACAGAAATTGGGAAAGAAACTTTTTTTGATTCCCCGGGCGCTAAAGTAATTTGGTGAAAGCCTTTTAATTCTTTTACAGGCCGAACAATACTTCCAACCATATCCCTGATGTACAATTGCACCGTTTCTTTTCCTGCAACTGTTCCTGTGTTGGTAACAGTTACCGTTGCAGTTATTTTTCCATTTGCTTTTAAAATTTTATTACTTAAAGAAATATCACTGTAGGAAAATGTAGTGTAACTGAGTCCGTAACCAAAAGGATATAGCGGATCGTTACTCACATCCAGGTAATCTGATTTGAATTTTGGAGAATCGCCCGGATGAAAAGGCCTGCCTGTATTGAAATGATTATAGTAAATAGGAATCTGCCCAACATTTCGGGGAAAAGTTGTCGTTATTTTTCCCGAAGGATTGTAATTGCCAAACAATACATCTGCAACAGCATTACCAGCTTCTGTTCCACCAAACCATACATCCAGAATTCCATTGACATGCGCATCTTCCCACGTTAACGTCATCGGCCTTCCATTCATCAAAACCAACACAACAGGCTTTCCTGTTTTTACCAGTGCCTTTAATAAATTTTCCTGGCTTTGCTGTAAACCAATATGGCTCATGCTGGATGATTCGCCGGTCATATCCGCCGCTTCGCCAAGTACGGCCACTATTACATCTGCTTTGCCGGCGGTTTCTACCGCTTCATTGATCATCTCTTCCGGTGATCTTTTATCAACCGTAATTTCTTCTCCGAAAACATTTACTCTTTTAATAAATTCAGAATCATCACTGATATTAGCGCCTTTTGCAAATAAAATATTAACATTATTGCCAACCACATTTTTAATTCCCTGAATAATGGTAACACTTTTTTCAGGATCGCCTGAAACACTCCAGGTACCGAGCATATTTCTTTTGCTATCTGCTAGTGGGCCAATCAAAGCAATCGTTCCGGATTTTTTTAATGGCAATAGCTGGTTATCATTTTTCAGCAACACAAAAGAACGTGCCGCAACTTCACGCGCAGCTTTTAAATTAGCATCACTCATCAGTTCTGTTTTTGCTCTTTCATCATTACAATAACGGTAAGGATCATCAAACAAACCCAATTTATATTTTGCTTCTAAAATTCTTCTGCATGCATCATCAATTGTTTTCACAGACACCTTTCCTTCTTTTACCAATTGCGCGGCATATTTTAAAATATCTTCACTCACCATATCCATATCTACTCCCGCATTCAGCGCCAGTTCTGCTACTTTTTTATCATCGCCCATTCCATGATTTACCATTTCACTGATGGATGTGTAATCTGTTACCACCAATCCTTTAAATCCCCATTGCTTCCTGAGCAAATCTGTCAAAAGCCATTTATTTGCAGTAGCTGGTATCCCATTAATTGTATTGAATGAAGTCATGATACTTCCGGCGCCTGCATCAACAGCAGCTTTGTAAGGCGGAAGATATTCATTGTACATTTTTACTTTGCTCATGTCAACTGTATTATAGTCTCGCCCAGCTTCTGCCGCGCCATACAATGCAAAATGTTTTACACAAGCCATTACCGTAGAATCTTTTGATAAATCGTTTCCCTGGTACCCTTCCACCATCACCTTTGCAATTTGAGAGCCGAGGAAAGGATCTTCACCGCTGCCTTCTGCGATCCTTCCCCACCGAGGATCGCGGGCAATATCCACCATTGGCGAATAAACCCAATTTAATCCATCGGCTGTAGCCTCATTTGCAGCAATTCGCGCGCTTTTTTTGATCATTGCAGTATCCCAACTCGCAGATAAACCAAGGGGAATAGGAAAAATAGTGCGATGGCCATGAATAACATCAAGGCCAAATAACAAAGGAATATGCAAGCGCGATTTAGTAACAGCAATTTCCTGTGCACGCCGGATTTTATCAGGCCCGGTGATTCCAAATAAGCC
>DATILZ010000131.1:0-12426 GCA_035475995.1 Hanamia sp.
TTTTCATATTCATATACATCATGCCGCTGAGCATGATCGATGGATCATCAAGTTTCAGTTCCATATACACTTCATCCGCTGATTTCATCGCCTTTTTCAATTGATCACTGAAATGAATGTCATCTTTGCATAACAAATGAAAAGTGCCAAAAAGGAAACTTGGTTTCTTCAATCCATTACCACTTATTTCCCACAAAAGCGTGTTGTCATTTTTTTGTTTTACAAAAGTTTTATCGCTTTGCGCTTCACATCCGAGGAATAAAATCGTGGATAAACTATAAAATAACAAATACTTCATGAGGCATAATTTATGTAAAAATAAGGTTTAAGGAAATGGTACTTTGTCGTTATCGAATAAAATAAAAAAAAGAAATTGCTTTATTTGTTGCCTTACTGAAGAAGTCATTTCTTCATAAATAGTTTTCATTTTGCAAACCAGAAAAAACTTTTTTTGTTCAAATAAATTTTCATCCTTTACTTTGCACCTCAATGAAACAAAATCTTCACATACACCATCATCATTTTTTACCGAAAGGTAAGCTGTGTTGATTTGTATGTAAAAATATATTCTCAAAAAAGGCTTACTGAAAAGTGAGCCTTTTTTATTTTAAAAAATAAACAGATGCTAAAAATTGCGATTCAAAAATCAGGAAGATTGTATGAACAATCTCTCCAACTTTTAAAAGAATGCGGTATTGAATTAAACAATGGGAACAGGCAATTGAAGGTGCAGGCTTTTAATTTTCCTGCAGAAGCTTATTTCCTTCGCGACGATGATATTCCACAATATGTTTGTGACGGGGTTGCGGATATAGGAATTGTTGGAGAAAATGTTTTCTTCGAAAAAAATAAAGACATCCAGATCGTTCGCAAGCTTGGCTTTGGAAGATGCAGGCTTAGTATAGCGGTTCCAAAAAGTTTGAATTATTCAACTGTAAAAGATTTAAATGGTTTAAAAATTGCAACTTCTTATACGGTTTTGTTGCAGAAGTTTTTAGATGAAAATAGTTTAAAAGCAGATATTCATGAAATTAGCGGATCGGTGGAAATTGCTCCCGGTATAGGTTTGGCAGATGCGATTTGCGATTTGGTAAGCAGCGGCAGTACCCTCTTTACAAACAATTTGAAGGAAGTGGAAGTGGTTTTGAATTCAGAAGCGGCGCTTGTTGCGAATAGAAATCTGAATGAAGAAAATGTGAAAATTCTGGATAATTTATTGCTCAGAATAGATGCGGTAAAAGCAGCAAAAAATTATAAATATATTTTGATGAATGCACCTGATCATCAGCTAAAAAATATTTGTGCTTTATTGCCCGGAATGAAAAGTCCTACCATTGTTCCGCTTGCAGAAAAAGGCTGGAACAGCATACAAAGTGTTGTAAACGAAAATGATTTCTGGCAGGTAATTGAAAAATTAAAAGTGTTTGAAGCCGAAGGAATTCTGGTGGTACCCATTGAAAAAATGATTTCGTAAAAAGTAAAAACTGGGAAGGTTTATTAAAAGCTGCAAATAAATGAGCTAATAAAAACCTTCCTGCTTTAAAAAACAAAACAAATGAACGCAATTATCATAAATCCTTCCCGCGCTGACTGGCCGGAGTTAACAACCCGGCCACAAATCAATTCACAGAATCTTGAAGAAACGGTATTAGAAATCATTAATACGGTAAAGGCTCAGGGTGATGTTGCTGTTAAAAATTATTCTTTACAATTTCATGGTTTTGCTCCGCAATCTTTATGGGTAACGGATGAAGAAATTGCAGAATCATCGAAAAAAATTGATAAGGATTTAAAAAAATCTATTCTTCTCGCAAAGAAAAATATTGAAAAATTTCATAAGCATCAGTTACAAAAAATAAAAAAAATCGAAACTTCTTCCGGCGTTGTTTGCTGGCGAAAAAGTGTACCTGTTGAAAAAGTTGGTTTGTATATTCCGGGTGGAAGCGCACCATTATTCTCTACATTATTAATGCTTGCGATTCCTGCACAAATAGCAGGTTGCAAGAATATTTTAGTAACTACTCCTGCAAACAAAAATGGCGATGTGGACGATGCTGTTTTATTTGTTGCAAAAACTTTGGGAATCACAAATATTTATAAAGGCGGCGGCGCACAAGCAATCGCTGCCATGGCTTATGGAACACAAACGGTAGAAAAAGTGGATAAAATTTTTGGACCGGGAAATCAATATGTAACAGCCGCAAAAAAAATTGTAAACATCGATGGTGTTGCGATTGATATGCTTGCAGGACCAAGCGAGGTAGCCATTTATGCTGATGAAACATGTGTACCTGAATTTGTCGCTTCAGATTTGTTGAGCCAGGCAGAACATGGAGGAGACAGCCAGGTTGTTTTGGTTGCAACAAACGAACAAATAATTGAAAATGTTATTTCCGAAATTCATCAGCAACTGCCTGAACTTGCAAGAAAAGAAACGATCGAAAAAAGCTTTCTAAACAGAAGATTATTGGTGATAGAAAATACCAATGAAGCATTTGATTTTTTAAATGAATATGCACCGGAACATTTGATCATTGCTTCTGAAAAAGCGGATGAGCTTGGCGAAAAAGTGCAAAATGCAGGAAGTGTATTTTTGGGGAATCTTTCTCCTGAAAGTGCCGGTGATTACGCTTCCGGAACGAATCATTCATTACCAACTAATGGTTTTGCAAAAACATTTAGTGGTGTTTCAGTGGATAGTTTTGTAAAGAAAATTACCTTTCAGAAATTAAGCGCGAAGGGATTAAAAAATATTGGAAAAGCTGTAGAGAATATGGCGGCCGCTGAAGGATTGGCGGCACATAAAAATGCAGTAAGTATTCGTTTAAAAAAAATAAAGGATGGAAAAATTTGATGTCGAAAACCTCGTGAGGGAAAACATAAAAAAATTAAAACCTTATTCTTCCGCAAGAAGTGAATATCGCGGCAATGCAGAAGTTTTTATTGATGCAAATGAAAATGCTTATGGTTCACCTTTTGAAGAAAATTTCAATCGCTATCCTGATCCTTTGCAATGGCAATTAAAACAACAGATTTCGAATATAAAAGGTGTTCCGCCACAAAATATTTTTGTTGGAAATGGAAGTGATGAAGTGATTGATCTGGCATTTAGAATTTTTTGCGAACCGAAAAAAGATAACGTCATTATTTGTCCGCCTACTTATGGAATGTACAAAGTGTGTGCAAATATTAATGATATCGAAGTGAAGGAAGTCTTGCTGACAGCCGATTTCCAATTAAATGTGGAAGGAATTTTATCTGCAGCAGATGAGCATACAAAATTGCTTTTTATCTGTTCGCCCAACAATCCCACCGGAAATGATCTGAACAGAATGGATATTGAATTGTTGCTCAATAATTTTCCGGGCATCGTTTTGATTGATGAAGCGTATATCAATTTTTCAATGCAAAAAACCTTCATTCCGGAACTTGTAGAATATGAAAATCTTATTGTGATGCAAACCCTTTCTAAAGCCTGGGGGCTTGCAGGATTGAGACTGGGACTAGCTTTCGCTTCAGAAATCATCCTTGATCTTTTTAATAAAGTAAAACCTCCTTATAATATCAATCAATCCTCACAGCAGCTTGCGATAAAAGCGTTGACAAATATTAAAGAAGTAAATAACAACATTAAAAATATCGTGCAGCAAAGAAATTGGGTGCATGATGAATTGCAACAATTTAAGTTTGTACAAATTATTTACTCTTCTGATGCAAATTTTATCCTGGTAAAAGTGGATGATGCTGATAAACTTTATCATTATTTATTGATGAACCGGATCATTGTCAGAAACAGAAGTAAGGAACCTCTGTGTGAAAATTGTATCAGGATAACGATTGGTACTGAGCAAGAAAATCAAACATTAATTAATGCTTTAAAAAATTATGCCTAAAAAATTTTTATTTATTGACCGTGATGGTACGATCATCATGGAACCGCCTGTTACCAACCAGTTGGACGCTTTTTCGAAACTGGAGTTCTATCCTCATGTGTTTGAATATTTGATTAAAATCGTAAAAGAACTGGATTATGATTTGGTGATGGTAACGAACCAGGATGGTTTGGGAACAGATGCTTTTCCGGAAGACGCTTTCTGGCCGATTCAAAATTTTGTGATCAAAACTTTTGCAAATGAAGGAGTTGTTTTTTCGGAAGTTTTGATTGACAGGACCTTTCCGCATGAAAATAAAAATACACGGAAGCCTGGTACCGGGATGTTGAAACATTATTTTGAAGAGGAAAAATACGACCTCAAAAATTCCTTTGTAATTGGTGACAGGCTTACAGATGTGGAACTGGCGAAGAACCTTGGTTGTCATGCAATCTTCATCAATAATTACCAGGAATTAGGTACCGGGGAAATAACTGTTACAAAGGAAGATTTGAATAAAGTAATTGCCCTTGAAACACAGAAGTGGGAAGAGATTTATAATTTTTTAAAACAGCCGCAAAGAAAAGTTTCTCATTCAAGAAATACAAATGAAACAAAAATAGAAGTGGAAATTAACCTCGATGGAAATGGAAAAGCAGACATTAAAACTGGTTTGGGTTTTTTCGACCATATGTTGGAACAAGTTGCCAAACATTCAGGAATGGATCTGAAAATTCATTGTGATGGTGATCTTCATATTGATGAACATCATACGATCGAAGACGTGGCTTTGGCTTTTGGAGAAGCAATGCTGTCGGCATTAGGCGATAAACGTGGAATAGAAAGATATGGGTTTTTATTACCAATGGATGATTGCCTGGCGCAGGTTGCTATTGACTTTGGTGGCAGAAGCTGGCTCGTTTGGGATGTGGAATTTAAAAGAGAAAAAATAGGAGAAATGCCGACAGAAATGTTTTATCATTTTTTCAAATCATTTTCTGATGCATCCAAATCGAATCTCAATATCAAAGCAGAAGGGACGAATGAACATCATAAGATTGAAGCGATTTTTAAAGCATTTGCAAAGGCAATTAAAATGGCAATCAGGCGCGATCCTTTGAATAATTCTTTACCAACGACAAAAGGAATCCTATGACTGTAGCGATCATAAAATATAATGCAGGCAATGTTCAAAGTGTTTTATATGCTTTACAACGATTAGGCACAAACGCAATTGTAACCGATGATACTGATGAAATTATTTCTGCCGATAAAGTTATTTTTCCCGGTGTTGGTAATGCAGCTTCTGCAATGGAATATTTAAAAGAAAAAAAGCTGGATCAATTGATTGTTACATTAAAACAACCGGTATTGGGAATTTGTCTGGGCCTGCAGTTGTTGTGCAATTTTAGTGAAGAAGGAAACACAAAATGCCTTGGTATTTTTGGCAGTGTAGTAAATAAATTTGATGACACTGTTTTTCAAAATAAAAACCTGGTTCCTTATAAAATTCCGCATATGGGATGGAATACAGTTTCTAATCTTTCTTCTATATTAATGGAAGGAATTGCAGAAAGCTCTTTTGTGTATTTTGTTCACAGTTATTATGCGCAGATTTCGCCTGAAACCATTGCCACTACTGATTATATCAATCCTTTTAGTGCAGCAATGCACAAAGATAATTTTTATGGCGTTCAGTTTCATACAGAAAAATCTGCAGAAACAGGGGAACAAATTCTTTCAAATTTTTTAAAAATAAAATAAATGGAAATCATTCCTGCGATAGATATTATTGATGCTAAATGTGTGAGACTAACAAAAGGTGATTTTGAAAAGAAAATTATTTATAATGATGATCCATTAAAAGTTGCAAAAAGCTTTGAAGAAGTTGGAATTAAAAGATTGCACATTGTAGATCTTGATGGCGCTAATTGGGAACCATTAAAGAATTTGAAAACATTGGAAAGTATTTCAAACAATACTTCGCTCATTATTGATTTTGGCGGTGGTTTAAAAACAACAGAAGACATTCAATCTGTATTTAACGCAGGCGCAGCAATGGTTAGCGTTGGAAGCATCACTGTAAAAGATCCTGATTTATTTTATGAATGGATAAAAGACTTTGGTGCGGATAAATTTTTGCCGGGAGCAGATGTTTTGTTTAAAAAAATAAAAATTCACGGATGGAAAGAAGATACCGGAATTGATGTTTTTGATTTTATAACCGGGATTATTTCGAAAGGAATTAACCAGGTATTTTGTACAGATATTTCTAAAGACGGAATGATGGAAGGGCCGTCAATAGATCTGTATAAAGAAATTTTATCAAAATTTCCTTCGCTACATCTCATCGCAAGCGGCGGCATTTCGTGCTTTAACGATTTGATTATTCTAAAAGAAATTGGCTGCAGTGGCGCTATTGTCGGGAAAGCGATTTATGAAG
The DNA here is from genome assembly GCA_035475995.1 of Hanamia sp. Lineage (GTDB taxonomy): Bacteria > Bacteroidota > Bacteroidia > Chitinophagales > Chitinophagaceae > Ginsengibacter. The sequence goes on from DATILZ010000131.1 coordinate 6,316, forward strand.
AGAAAATTACTTTAAAACAAATAGAAGATTTTATTAAAAATAAATAATGCTTGCAAAAAGAATCATACCGTGTCTTGACATCAAAAACGGCAGAACCGTTAAGGGGATTAACTTTGAGAACATTCGTGATGCTGGTGATCCGGTAGAACTTGCTATGTATTATTCACAGCAAGGAGCCGATGAATTGGTGTTTTTAGATATTACCGCTACAATTGAAAACAGGAAAACATTGGTTCATCTTGTAAAAAGAATTGCTGAAAACATAAACATTCCTTTTACAGTTGGCGGCGGAATTACTTCTGTCGAAAATGCTTATGAATTATTGCAAAATGGTGCTGATAAAATTTCTGTAAATTCAGCCGCTTTTAAAAATCCTGAATTGATCAATTTAATAGCGAAAGAATTTGGAAGCCAATGTGTGGTTTTGGCGATAGATACAAAAAAAGAAAGTGATGGAAACTGGCATGTTTATCTGAATGGTGGAAGATTAAAAACAGGTATGCTTGCTTACGATTGGGCACAACAAGGAATTGATCTTGGTGCGGGGGAAATTTTATTAACGTCAATGAATAACGATGGAACAAAAAATGGTTTTGCCGAAGATATTACTTCACTTTTTTCAAAAACATTACCTGTTCCAATAATTGCTTCCGGAGGTGCAGGAACAATGGAGGATTTTGCAGATGTATTTATAAATGCAAATGCTGACGCGGCTTTGGCAGCAAGCGTTTTTCATTTTGGTGAAATAAAAATTCCTGAATTGAAAAACTTTTTATCAGAAGAAAACATTAACGTGAGAATTTAAAAAAAAATTTTTAAAATAAAAAAAGAAAAACAGGAATTGCAATTATTTGTTTGTTGACTATAACCCGTGTAAATCCATGTAATCTGTGGCAAATAAATTTGTATTAATAGTGCAATTGACAGCAAAACTAATTGGTGTAAATTCGTGTAATTCGTGGCAACAAAAATGAAAAAAGACTATACCGACTTTGTAAGAAGAATTGATTTTTCAAAATCAAAATCCGGAACTGTTCCGGCAATCATCCAAGACTCTGCAACCAATGTGGTTCTGATGCTTGGCTACATGAACAAAGATGCCTTGCTTGAAACAATAGATTCAGAATTAGTAACTTTTTACAGCCGCAGCAAAGAACGTTTGTGGGTAAAAGGAGAAACCAGTAAAAATTATTTGCACGTCGTTGATATAAAAACCGATTGCGATTTTGATACTTTATTGATCAAAGCAAAACCTGATGGCAATGTTTGTCACACAGGCGCTGAAACATGTTTTAATGAAGAAAATTCAGGCAAAGATTTTTTGCGGAATCTTGAAAAAATTATTGAAGGAAGAAAAAAAAGACCGGTTTCCGGTTCTTATACTTCCACTTTATTTAAGGAAGGCATCAACAGGATGGCGCAAAAAGTAGGCGAGGAAGCAGTTGAATTAATTATCGAAGCAAAGGATAATAACAACAAGCTTTTTCTGAATGAAGCCGCTGACTTAATGTTTCATTACCTCGTTTTATTGCAGGCAAAAAATAAAATGCTGGATGATGTGATTGAAGTGTTGGAGAAAAGACATAAGGAATAAAGGAATGGAAGTAAGTGTGCATGTTTGATGTTTGATGTGATATATCAAGTTGATTTACTATTGGACAATCATCCTCACCTCTCTTTTTTCTTTTTAGTACATTGAAACGAGCAACGATACAAAAAATGAAAAAAACAAATTTATCACAAATACCCTTTTCAGTTTTAGAACTGGCCACCGTTACACAAGATTCTACAATAACCCAAACATTTGCCAAAAGCCTTGAACTGGCGCAGCAAGCAGAGAAATTTGGCTACAAACGTTTCTGGCTTTCCGAACATCATAATATGGTAAGCGTCGCAAGTTCCGCCACTTCTGTTTTGATTGGATATATTGCTTCTGGTACCAGTACTATTCGAGTTGGTTCCGGTGGCATTATGCTTCCCAATCATTCACCTTTGGCGGTTGCAGAACAATTTGGAACGCTCGAATCTTTATATCCCGGACGAATTGATTTGGGATTAGGCCGTGCGCCGGGAACCGACCAACCTACCGCGATGGCATTGCGCGGAGATTTTTTTAATAATGCAAATGAGTTTCCTCAAAATGTATTGAAATTACAAACTTATTTTTCTGAAGAAAACAGCAATGCAAAAGTGCGTGCGATTCCCGGAGAAGGTTTGGACATTCCCATGTGGATCCTTGGCTCAAGTACCGACAGCGCACAACTGGCGGGTGTTTTAGGACTTCCTTATGCTTTTGCAAGCCATTTTGCTCCAGGTCAGTTTTTCGCGGCAATGGATTTATACCGCAAACTTTTCAGACCTTCAAAATATCTTTCCAAACCTTATGTAATGGCTTGTGTAAATGTAATTGCGGCAGATACGGATGCAGAAGCGCACAAATTGGCTACTTCACTGTACCAGATGTTTCTTGGAATCGTAACCGGCATTCGCAAACCATTACAACCACCTGTTGATAACATGGACGATATCTGGACGGAAGATCAAAAAGCGGCTTTGAATCAGATGTTATCGCTCTCATTTATTGGAAGTCAGGAAACAATAAAACAAGATTTTCGTGATTTTATTAAGCAGACACACATTGATGAGATCATGATCATTTCAAATATTTATGATCAGAAGGCGAAGATTCATTCTTATGAACTTTTTGCAGAAATCATGAAAAATAATTGAAATAAATTATGGGATAGAAATGGAGAATCTGGTCATTACTATTGGGCAGCAAACAAATAAATAAAGTAAATTCCCATTTTATTTATCACTCATTTCTTCACCATTTTTTTGCAATTCACGGGAAATATAAAAAGCAATTTCACCTTTACATTTCTGTTACTTCTTTTACTATTCAATGAGATTAATCTATAAATCATCAGAACCTTTTGTCATTCATTTGTAAGAAGAAGATATTGATAGAAATAGCATTTTGTGCTATAAATTTGTAATGCAAAAAACCCTTTTGAAGACAATCAAAATTTTTCTCAGATACCTGCTTTTTAGTTTTTTTCTCTCCACTTTCTGCAGCAATATTTTTGCACAGGAAAGGGTGATAACAGGAAAAATAATAGATTCAGCAACCAAAGCTCCTTTGGTTTCGTGCAGTGTGTATTCGCTCAATTCCGGCGGTGGCGTTATCACCGATGAAAAAGGAAAATATACTTTTCCAATTGATCGAAATACAGATTCTATTGCTATTTCTATGATCGGTTATAAAACTATGATAAAACAGGTGAGCAAGGCAGAGAACCAGGAAATTAATTTTGAAGCAGTTCCGCTTTCTACTTCAATGCAGGCAGTGGTTATTTCCTTGAAGTCAAAATATACCAGGGCGCAAAAACTGATCAAAAAAGTTATTAAAAATAAACCACTCAATAACGTATTTGACAATCAAAGCTACCAGTGCCAGGTGTACAATAAAATAGAAATTGATTTTAAAAATATTCCTGAAAAACTTCAAAACAGCCGGTTGATGAAACCGCTGGCATTTGCATTCAATAATATGGACACGACAAAAGATAATCAGAAAATATTACCTGTCTATTTATCTGAAAGCAATGCTGATTTTTATTTCAAAAAAAATCCCCGAAAAGAACGTTATGATTACACGGCAATTAAAAGTTCGGGGTTAAATAATAAATCGATTCTTACTTATCTCGAAAGCCTTTATAACGCAATAAACATCTATGACAACAACATAAAGTTTATGGATGTAAATTACATAAGCCCAATAGCGGAAAATGCTTTGACTTTTTATAATTACCAAATTCTTGACACGGTTGTATTTAATCATCAAAGCTGTATCCAGGTACAGTTTTCTCCCAAAGCATTTGGGAGCAATACTTTCAGCGGCTACCTGTGGATAGCAGATACTTCATTCGCCCTCAAATCTGTGGTAATGCACATTGACAAAAATGCCAATGTCAACTTTTTAAACAAGCTGCAAATAACCCAGGATTTCAAATACATCAATGGTCGCTTTTTACCGGAAAAAAATATCTTATACGTCGATCTGCGTGTGCCTGAATTGAAAAAAACAGGCGCCATCATAACAAAAACTACTTTATATCGCGATGCAATTTTAAATAATAACTTTATTGATACGGCATTTAATAAAAAACAAACGGTAACCATACCGATCTCGGGCGACTCCTCTATATGGGCGGGCACTCGCTTTGAACCATTGAGCAAATCAGAAAATGCGGTTTACAAGTTGATGGATACGCTAAATGAAATACCCATCGTTAATACTTATAAAAAAATTATTTCGGCCTTAAGTACCGGCTATTTAACTACCGGGAGAGTGGATCTTGGCAACATCTATTCTATTTATACAAATAATCAGGTAGAAGGCAACCGCTATACTTTTGGCTTAGAAACCAATCACCGGTTTAATCAAAATATTCAATTGTGGGGATATGCGGGATTATCAACCAGGGACGAAGAATTCAGGTATCTGCTTAGTTCAAGATTTGTATTGGCCCGAAAACAATGGAGCACATTGGATCTGACTTACACGAGCGATATTTCTGCAGGATACGAGCACCTTGACGAACTGGATCAAAACTCTATTTTCGCTTCTTTTTTAAGGAGGGTAAACTATTCTGAAGTAAGATTATTAAATAGAAAAGATGCTGACGTCAAATACAAAAAGTATTTTGACAATGGAATCGGTATCGGCTTAGAATTAAAGAACAGTGCGATTACCCCTTTTTTCAATGTGTATTATACCCACGGCAATTTCACTCCTTATATTGTAACCAAACCCGGTGTGAATAATGATTACAAAGTAAATGAAGCAACTTTTTCATTAAGATTTTCCCATCGGGAAAAATATATTACCGAGCATTATTATCGTGAAAGCCTCGGAAGCAATTATCCGATTGTTACATTTAACTATACAGCCGGGATCAAAGTAAATAACGGTTTATTGAAAAGTGATTTTAATTACACTAAATGGAATTTGAGTATCCAACATGATTTCACAGACGGCCGCATTGGCCAATTATCCTATACTATTAATGCAGGACTTACCAATGGTGTGCTTCCCGTTGTTTTATTGGATGTTCAGAAAGGAAATGATACTTATTATTACAACAAGTATGCATTCAACAACATGAACCGCTATGAATTTGCCACAGATAAATATGCAAGCCTCTCTGTAGAACAAAGTTTTGGAAGTTTTCCGTTTAAATATGTTCCATTGTTGAAAAAACTAAAATGGCGTTCACTTGTTACATTCAAAGGCGTAATGGGAACCATGTCTGAAGCTAATAAAGTTGCCAATGGATATTATGATTCTACGATCAATTATCACTTTACCATTCCTGATAAAACGCCTTACATGGAAACCGGAGTAGGAATAGATAACATTTTTCATTTGATACGAATTGATGCAGTTTGGAGGTTGAATTATTTGAATAATCCGGGTATTTGCAAGTTTGGATTAAAGGGAAGTTTGGAATTGAAGTTTTGAGATACGGTCAAGACGTTTTCTTCGGTTGCCTGAAAGGTTAATAAAAAAGATGATTATAAAAACATTTGTCCGTTTGTTGAATTGCCGGATTTAAGATATAAGAAATTCAAACTCACCATCCTTTCTAATGTTTTTTAAAAATAAAGAAATATTTCTCCTTCCAAATATTATCAAAAACCGAAATAATTAATGGAAATGCCTGATGGTGTGAACAAATATTTGTGCCATTCTATCTGCGTTTTGTCCCAATATGCTTTCATATAAGCCGGAAAATAAGAAATGAACAATTGCGCGCAGTGAATCAAACAAGGTGCTTATTTCAAAAGAAAACAAAAAGAAAAAGACATAAAACAGGCCGGTATATTTATTTGAAATTTGTAATACCCTTTCAGTCAAGGGATGCCATAATTTTGAAGAGGCCAAAACCAGCGAAGTTATAATTCCAACAACTGCACCTGCTAATATATCTGTGGGATAATGCAATCCCAGGTACATTCTCGGAAAGCAGATCACAAAGAATACATACAGGAAAGAAAATACTCCCAGCCTTTTTGAAATTAAGAAAATTCCGGTGGCAAGCGCAA
>DATILZ010000132.1:0-6555 GCA_035475995.1 Hanamia sp.
AAAATCATGGTTGCTCCAAAAACAGATGAAGGTTTAAAACGTGTGATCGTTGTGCCCGGATTAGCTTTTAACATTATCAATAATACGATAGGAGCAGGTATTTTTGCACTTCCTGCCATTATAAGTCTTGCACTTGACGGGTTCGCAATTTTTGCATATTTATTTTGTTCAATTATGATGGCTACTATCATGCTCTGCTATGTAGAAATTGGAAGCAGAGTCACATCTTCAGGAGGGAGTTATGCTTATGTGCAAGCGGCGTTTGGAAGTTTTGCAGGATTTATTATTAATTGGCTGTTCTTTTTTGGATTTGGGGTTTTAGGTGATGCTGCAATCATTAACATTGTTGCTGATTCACTGGCAGTGCTTTTTCCTGTTTTCAAAACTCTTTGGATGCGTGGTTTATTATTTTTTATACTTATCGGATTTATGATTTTGATAAATATTCGTGTCGCTAAACATGGAGTTGGTTTTGTAAAATTCATTACAATCATCAAGCTGCTGCCGCTGATTGCTATTATTATTTTTGGCTTCAGCGATATTAAGTCAGCAAATCTGCATTGGCAACATTTACCCTCTTTCAGCACTTTTGGAAATTCCATTCTTATTTTATTTTTTGCTTTTGCAGGTTTTGAGACTGCACTAAATGTAAGCGGTGAAATTCAAAATCCGAAACGTACTGTCCCCCTCGGAATTTTGATTGCCGGTATATTAGTACTGATCATCTATTTGTTGTTGCAAACAATCACTGAGGGAGTTTTGGGAGCAACTATGGAAGCAGTAAAGGATGCTCCTCTGGCAGCTGTAGCAGAAAAAATTATCGGACCGGCAGGAGGTATTATTTTGTTGATTGCTGCTGCAGTTTCCTGCTTTGGCAATGTAAGTGGCGATGTACTTTTATCGCCGCGCTTATTGTTTGCTGGTGCTAATCATGGAGTGTTTCCAGCATTTCTGGGTAAAGTTCATCCCAGGTTTGCCACTCCTTATTGGGCAATTATTATTTATGGAGCGTTGATTTTGATTTTTTCAATTTCAGGAGGATTTAAACAGCTAGCCATTCTTGCCAGTGCGGCTATATTGATTATTTATTTGGCAGTCATTTTAGCAACGATCAAACTGAGAAGGACGAAGCAGGAAGTTGCTGAAAAAACTTTTAGAATGCCGTTGGGCCTAACAATTCCAGTCATCGCAATACTATCCATTGTTTGGCTGTTAAGCAATTTGAGCAAATGGGAAATCCTTTCAACAATGATTTTTATCGTTATGATCTGTGGTTTTTATTTTATAATGAAAGAATATAAAAAGAGAAAAAAAAAAATTAGAAGAAACAAAAAATATATTGATAGGGGATGCAGACTAAAAAAGAAACTCCTGAGATAAATTTGTTTATAAATCTCTCGCATTATTATTTGCTAAAAATAAACGCAGCGAAATTATTCGCTGCGTTTCACTCCTATATTCACATTTAAAAAACCAATTATACGTTTGATGTTTCTTTCTTATTTTTTGTTGCATTTGCGCTCGCAGAAGTTACGGGATTATATTTTGGATTACTTCTGTTTTCCTGTGGTGTGGTTTCCTTTACCCGCAAATTATTTTGAACATGAGAAACACCTGTCACATCTTCAGCAAGGTCTTCTGCCCTGTGTTTTGAGTATCGCGAATCTACCTGGCCTGATAAGGTAACTTCATTCCCATTTACTTGCACTTCGATATCTGAAGCATCTAAAAATGAGTCATCACTTAATCTGTCAGAAACATCTTCCTTGATTCTTTCCTGTGAGCGTGTATAATTTTTTGGTCCTTTGCCACGGTGCCTGCCTTGCTCTCTTTCATCTCTGTCGCGGCGGCGTTGTGCATCATCATCGCCAAACCATGATGCAACTTCATCTTTGGTTCTATCCCACCAATCGCGGCCCTCATTTCTGTTATTGTCGCGCCAGCCTTCATTTCTGTAGCGATTGTTATAATCATTGCTGCTACGCCAATTGTCATTTCTGTAATTGTTTCTATAGTCGTTTCTGTAATTGCTGCTGCTATAATCATTGTTGTAACGGCGATCGTAATCGTTATAATATTTGCGGTTACTGTCATTGTTATAATTGCGGTTATAGTCGTTATTATAATCTCTGTTATAATTCCTGCTGGTATTCCAATTTAGGTCATTTAGTTGCGAATTACGGTTTTTCCAATAATCTCTTTCCCGATCACTGGAATAAACATTCGGGTTTTCGTAATTACCATCCCGCCAATCATCACTACTTCTGTTATACGTCCGGTCCCAGTTAATGTCATAGTTTCTTTCATTGGATGAAGAACGATCATCATCCCGATAATGTTGGCTTCTATTGTAATTTTCCATAAAAATTGATTTGATTTAAATATCTTTCTCTAAGAAAAAACTATTCCGAAAAAACAATGTAACAAAGAAGATTTTTGATTTGCAATACTTGAATCTTGGGTATTGAGAATGTTTTTAAAACGGTTATATTGTTTTAATTATATAATTCTTTTTATAAGTTCAGCTACGGTATTCTTCTATTATTTTTTCTAATTGTTGAGATGTTTCCACACTTAAAAATTTTTGTAGAAACCAATATTTATTTCACTTCTGAAAAAAGATGTGACAGAATAATGCAGTAAATCAATAAATACACGCAATTCTTTTTTTTTAAAGACGGGTAATTATTTTTTCTTTTTATTTTTTGAAGGAGGTGTTTGCAAGACAGGAGTACTGTCACTTTCATTTTGCAAGTCTTCAGGCAATCTTTTGCTTAGTTTGGATTCGTCAATATTTCCTTTATCATCGAGGATTGGTTGCGGAACCGGCTCCTGGCCCTCGGGAGTAACTTGATTAAATACTTTTACAATGTGTACCCACTTTCCATCCTTCCATTTTAATCCTTCATAATCTCCATCAGGAATGTAGGTATATTTTTTTTGAACTTCCCCGGTTTCAGAAATTAAATGCTCATAAATGATCATATTCATTTCGTCGTCAAAAGTGAGTCGTGGCCCGGCATTTTTTTTATATTCCATCACATATCGTGAAATGTTTCTTTTCTGTAAGCTGTTATCCGGAAAACTAAAAAACGAACCACCAAAAACCGGTTTACCTTTTTCAAATGTCAGTACTTCAATAATTTTTCGATCACTATTTATGTTGTTGTCATCGAAGCCAAGCAGTGTATAAACATTTTTTCCAAAAGACTTTTCCTCAATAACTTTATAATACAGTGCGCCGATCCAGGCAGTGTTGCTTGTAATCGTATCATCAATATTATTGATCACATCACTCTTGTCTAACAATGGAAAAAGTTTTAATGAACCATCCGCTGTTTTCATTTGTATGGTGCCATGCTGCCGGATCACATCAGCAGTTACCGGGAGTTGCCAGGTAAATATTTTGAATGTAGAATCCAGCGGGGTTACTTTGGCAACTGTTACCAGAGAATCAAAAGGATAATAAAATGAATTTTTAATTTGTAAAGCGCGTACAAAAGTTTTCGTAAACTGACTGTCGGCTGTAAAGCGGTCTTCAGGATTTCTTCCCTGTAAAATTTGAGCAGCTAATATTTTTAACGAATCTTCTTTTTTTTGCAATATTTTTCTGTCAGCTGTGCTGATGTGCTGGGCAAAACAACTATGGCTAATAATGAAAATTGAAACTAAAAAGACCGCGATTTTATTCATTAAAAAAATTTGGACAAAGAAAACTTTAATTGATTTAATTTATTGTTAAGCGGGAATATTTAACTAACCTATAATGCTTTTGCAACAGAAATAAGATCATTAAAAACGAGATCAATATCTTCATGATCGCCTGGTACATCTTTGCGTGTGGTAGGAAGAAAAATATTAATAGCGACACCCAGGTTTCTTCCAAATTTCATATCGCTTAACGTATTGCCGATCATGATACTTTTCGAAAGATCAATTTTTGGAAAATCTTTCATTGCCTGTAAACCCATGCCAGCATTTGGTTTGCGGTTCTCGCTTTCCATATCCGTGCAAAAATAAATCCGGTTAATTCTTCCACCAGCATCTTCAATTTCCTGTAACATATTTTTATGAATCAATTGCAGATCTGCCAATTTTGTAAGTCCTTTTGCAACCCCTCTTTGATTGGTAATCATTACAATAGTTCCAAATTTTTGATTAAAAATTTCAAAAGCTTTTTTTACTCCCTCATAAAATTTGAATTCACTCCATTTGTGAATATAATCGAGCTGTTTTTCTTCATTTACCACACCATCGCGATCAATGAAAAGAGTCCACGATGAGTCTATATTTTTTATACTAAGTTTTTTCAATGATGAAATATAAATTGATAATAATGATTAAGAATTATGAATTTAACGGCTCAATAATAGAATAATAAAATAATTAAGGATTCAATAATTCTTTTTGTGCTCTTGCATAATCTTCAGGAATGCCAATATCTATAAAATATTCATCCTGGATGATTCCATACAATTTTGATCTTTCAGCTTCTTTTTCTTTCATATTCTTTTCCAGATAATCTTTTTCAAAAGAAAACTTTTCCGATAAATTTTCTTTTAGAAAACTTTCAACGTTTAGGGCATATACTCCTCCGTTTATTAATCCGGATGTATAATATTGTTTTTCCTTAAATGATTTTACAGAATGATCTTCATTCAATTCCACAACTCCATAACGGTCAAAATAATGCATCGGCTTCAAACTTAATGTACATGCTGCATTCATTTCTTCATGAGTTTTACTTAAGGCAGAAATGTCAACTTTGTAAAGTGTATCTCCGTTGCAAATAACTACATTTTTTTTAGTAGCTTTTTCACACGCTAATTTAATTGCCCCGCCAGTACCCAGAGGTTCCATTTCAAGTGAAATCGTATAATTTAACTGAGGATGTTTTTTCAATAAATACTCTTCAATTATTTCATGTTTGTATCCAATACTGAAAATGAAATGCGTCATTCCATTTTTTTGTAAAAAGGCTATAATATAATGCAGGAACGGTTTTCCTGATACTAACGCCATGCATTTTGGCACCTCAGAAACTACTGATTGCAATCTTGTTCCCAATCCACCGGCAAGAATAATGACTTCTTTAATCATGATTTTCTGCAAAATAAATTTCTTCTACCATCTGGCAAATAATATGGCCAAGTGTGATGTGACTTTCCTGTATTCTTGGTGTGTCATCAGATGGAATGTTGATCAGGAAATCTGAAAGGTGTTTTAATTTTCCTCCTGTCGATCCGGTAAATCCAATAGTTGTCATTCCTTTTTCTTTTGCCATTTCAAATGCTTTTACAATGTTTTTGCTGTTGCCTGAGGTGCTTAATCCAACTAAAACATCGCCTTCATTTCCAATGCCTTTCAGTATTCTTGAATAGATTACATCATAGCTATAATCGTTTGCCACGGCCGTTATATAAGAAGTGTTGCAATGTAGCGCTTCTGCAGGCAATGCATCTCTGTCGGTATAAAACCGTCCACTGAATTCTGCAGCAAGATGCTGCGCATCTGAGGCACTGCCGCCATTGCCGCAAAACAAAACTTTATTTCCTTTTTCAAACGCCGAAACGATTACATTAACACAATCATTTACGGTTTGTAATAATTTATCGTCGTTGAGAATTTTTGATTTTACATCTATTGAAGATTGTATAATGTTTTTAATTTTTTCCATGGTTAAGTTGTAGCATAATTTAAGTTAGAAATATTTGCAAATATTTTAAAGTGCTTTAGAGAACTATCGTTTAATTATCCTGCCTACGCTTTTTTCAACTGTAATATCTCTTGCCTCACATCCGCATAACTTCTCATGCCTTATCCGATCTCTGTTAGGTAAAGCTAATTCTTCTAATAACGTTTTTTCTTTTTTCTCTTTGTTTCTTTTATTACCAAAAATATTTAGTTTCAAATAAAGAGAATGTAACTATGTTAGTCAATCCGATGCACACCACGTAGTCAATCCATATTTTGTAAACGTATAATTTTTTACTTCTCCCCCAAATTTTTTTAGTTGTTCAACCACCGCATGATGTGAATTTCCAGGGCAATAAAAAATCATAAAGCCACCGCCTCCCGCGCCACTTATTTTTCCGCCGGTGGCACCTGCTTTTTTTGCCGCTTCATAAATTTCTTCGATTCTGCTGTTGCTTATATTGTTGGCCATTCTTCTTTTCTGCTGAAATCCAAAGTCCAGTATTTCGCCAAACTCATTTAATTTACCTTTCAACAATGCTTCCTTCATCATTCGGGCCTGTTCTTTCAACTGGTGCATTGCTTCAATGCTTTTTTCATTTTTATTATTTACGTTTTTTACCTGCTCATCAATTATGGAAGCGCTTTCACGACTGGTTGCTGTAAAATAAAGGACCAGGTTATTTTCCAATTCATGCAGATATTCGGATTTTATGCGCAATGGATTCACAATTACTTTATCCTCTTCATAAAATTCCATAAAATTTACGCCGCCAAACATTGCAGCATATTGATCCTGTTTGCCACCGGTAAGTTTCAGATCATTGCGTTCTATTTGATAGGCGTAATGGGCAATGTCAT
>DATILZ010000133.1:0-7918 GCA_035475995.1 Hanamia sp.
TGATGTAAATGGTTCTTATCCTAAACATGGGGGCAAAACAGGCAAATTGCCAAAGGTCAAAGGTGAATCAGGGCCCGGTTTTGAATTTATTAATACCGATGCAATTTGGGGTGCATTTTGGAATCTTACCCAGTTGTGGTCGCTATCCTATCCTGAATTGTATGGCAATTTTGTAAATACCCATTTGCAAATTTACAAGGACAGGGGATGGTTTGGAGATGGAATAGCGAATAGCGAATATATTTCTGGTGTCGGCACTAATTTTGTCGGATTAGCAATTGCTTCGGCCTATGAGGCAGGTATCAGAAATTACGACGTTAATGCTGCTTACCAGGCCGTAAAGGCAAACGACTTAAACTGGAAAAACAGGCCAATAGGATCTGGCAAAATGGATACAAAAGCCTTTTTGAAATACCATTTTGTTCCCTATCTTGAAAAAGATACAACAGACTCAACGGGTTCACATTTTTCAGCTTCACACACACTTGAGTATAGTTTTAGTGCCTTTGCTACAGCACAAATGGCTAAAAGTTTAGGTGAAAAAGAAGACTATCAAAAATTGATCAATTACTCGAATGGCTGGCGCAATATCTTTAATTCTGAGAATAAATTAATGCAGCCTAAAAAAGCAGATGGGAGTTTCATAGGCAATTTTGATCCATATGAACCATGGAGAGGTTTCCAGGAAGGAAATGCAATTCAATACACTTATTACGTACCGCAAAATCCTGCGGCGCTAATTTCTGCCATTGGCAAGAATGACTTTAACAACCGGTTGGATAGTATTTTTGAAGCGTCTGAGAAGGAGGATTTTGGCGGAGGCAAAAAAATAGATGCTTTTGCTGGAATTAACTCAGTTTATAATCATGGCAATCAACCATGTTTACACATTAGCTGGTTGTTTAATTTTTCTGGTAAACCCTGGCTCACACAAAAATGGACACGTGCAATTTGTAATAAGTTTTATGGAATTGAACCTATTCATGGGTATGGTTATGGACAAGATGAAGATCAGGGACAGTTAGGTTCATGGTATGTGATGGCAGCCCTTGGCTTGTTTGATGTAAAAGGTTTAACTGACGCAAGACCAATCATTGAACTGGGTAGTCCAATCTTTAGTAAAGCCACTATTGTACTTGGCAATAAGAGAAAGCTAATTATTTTGTCAAAAAATAATTCAAAGCAAAACATTTACGTTCAATCAGTGAAATTTAACGGAAAGATTTTAAACAATTGCTGGTTGTACAGAGATGAATTGATGAGAGGAGGGAAAATGGTGTTTGTGATGGGAAATAAACCAAATAAGAACTGGGGCAGTAAAAATCCACCTCCCTCAACACAATAAGTAATGGCCCATCAAAATTTGATATACAAAAAGGGAAAGTGGGAGAATAAATTTTCGCTGTTTCCAAAATAAGGCTTCGTTCCCTATTAGAACCCATCACCAATTATGCTACCGTATTTATGCCGCCAAAAGGCTTTCCAACGGTGCAGTTGGATATGTTTGTTGCAGAAAATATTGGGTTGTATAAACTGGATGTTTTAAGCCGCATGGCCTCGGCCACATTAAAGAATGCCTTCGGTTGGTAAGGCAAAACAGAGGAGTCGATATAGACATTCATGCCTTCCAGGAATTATTCAACGAAAATTTTTTATTATTATAATATACGGCTTTGGCTGAATGCAATTTGTTTTGCCGGAAATAGAAAATCGACCTGACTACAGATTTTTCTGCTCCTTACTTCCTGGGTTTTTATTTTCTTTGAAATTATTCCCGTTTTTAGTTAATAAAACAGAACTGATAAAACTTTCCAAAGCGTTGAAAAACTGGTAAGAATTACAAGAGAGCCAACCAGTATAAACATCGTTTTTAAAGGTACTTTACCGACAAGCCTTGCTGCAATTGGTGCAGCGATCAAACCACCGATTATAAGGCCGGCAACATCCAGAAAAGGAATGCTTTTTAAGAAAATAAAAAAAGTAATGGAGCTTGCAAACACAACAAAAAATTCTGCAAGACAAACAGAGCCTACTACATAACGGGGGCTTTTTCTTTTGGAAATAAGTGTGCTGGTAACCAATGAACCCCAGCCACCACCTGCAAAAGCATCAGTGAATCCGCCAATGGATGCAAGCCATCCGGCTCTTTTTACTTTATTTTGCGGATTCCTTTTTTTAAACGCTTTTCTTATAATAAAATAGCCAAGATAAATGGTATAAATAGAAACAGGAATCCGAACCCATGTAGAATATTTTTGTGCGTAGAATGCAAGCATAGCACCAATTATTGCTCCCACAACTCCGGGAATTACCAGGGCTTTAAATAATTTTTTATTGATGTTTCCAAAACGATGATGACTATACCCCGAAACACCGCTGGAAAACACCCTGGCAGAATGAACGCGGCTACTTACAATTGCAGGATTTACGCCATTAGCAAGCAAAAAAGTAGTTGAAATAGTTCCATATCCCATGCCGAGAGAGCCATCTGTCATCTGGGCAAGAAAACCACAAAGCAACATCATCAAAAAAGATTTTTTATCTACAACAGATAAAATTTCTTTTCCTTCTGAAACGATATTTTGTAAAGGAAAATAGGAAAGAATTGCGTGGCCCAAAATCATAAAGAAAAAGGCAAGCAGACTCCACTGAACAATCTTTTGCCAGCCATGCTTATGACTTTTATTCAATCGGGTTTGCTTTGCTACCAGTACTTTTGTAATATCGTTCAGGTGTTTTACTTTTTCATCAAAATCTCCATTCATTCCTACACGAATGGTATGCATATTTTCTAAGACATCTTCCATTTCATCCGGAATAAAATCACTGATTACTTCCTTTAAACGTTTGGCGATTGTTGGAGAT
The DNA here is from genome assembly GCA_035475995.1 of Hanamia sp. Lineage (GTDB taxonomy): Bacteria > Bacteroidota > Bacteroidia > Chitinophagales > Chitinophagaceae > Ginsengibacter. Next base: position 2,866 of record DATILZ010000133.1, read on the forward strand.
TTTCCATTGGTAGAAATGCCGATTTTGACACTGCCTTTTTTTACAATTGAACCTAAATAAAAATCACACAAATCAGGCTTGTCAGCAACATTTACCAATTTGCCATTTGCGGTTGCATCTGATTTTATTCGTGCACTGGTTTCATAATCATTTACCGCAGCGATAATTACATCCGCTTCTTCAATATCCCAGATTTTATAAGGGCGTTCAATTAATTTAATATTACTTTTTCCTTCGGCTATTTGTTTTATTTCATCATTGATATGAGTAGAAACAATGCGGATTTTTGTTGCAGGAGAATTATTTAATACAGCCTTCAATTTTTCAAATGCAACGTTACCGCCTCCGATAATGAGCAATGAAAGATTTTCCAATTTGAGGAAAACCGGAAAGAGACTATTATCGTGTGTGATTTCCGGTTTTATATCCGGATTGAAAGCTGATGATTTTGTTGTTGCCAAGATTGATTATTAAAATTGAAATTTATGATGGAATTATTATTTTGAATAAATTATTTTAGCAAATTATCTATTGTCCATGCTACATAGTACAATGCACCGATGGTCGGGCCACCTGCATATTCTATATGTCTTGTATTTAATACATTGGTTCCACCCAACTTTATAGTAGAATTTGCTGACGGTAAACGAAGTGTGATTTGTGCATCTATATTACTGATTGCATTAACGGTTCCGTTTACCAGCGGGCTTTCCCATAGAAAACTATCCTGCCATTTCCAAACGATATTGAAACCGATATTTTTCGCAATTGCCCTGTTTCCAAAAGATACATTTGTAGTCCAGTCGGGTGTATTAAATCCGGTTACAAATAAATCGGGCGTTGCATTTCCCTTAATTTTATTATAATTCAAATTACCCGAAATAGTAAAAGTCTGGTAGAAATTATAAGTGACTCCCAAAGAAGAACCATAGGTGGTGTACTTTTGTTTGGCATTGGTATATACCCTGTAACGGTCTTGTCCTTTGCTCGCTGCATTGCCATTGCTTGCAGTTGTAGCATCCCTGTTTCTGTCTATCATCGCTAATACTGCTGCATCAGAACCTACAGTTTCACCTATTGGAACATACACCTGTACCTGGCCCAGAAAACCGTCATAGATATTTGAATAAGCATCAAAATCAATAAACAATTTGTTGTTGAATAAAACACTTTTGTATCCAACTTCAAAAGAATTAATTCCTTCAGGACGGCCATTCGGCAAATTAGCTACTTTCAACAAATTCCTGTTGGCTAAAGCTGCTGCATCGGTATTGCCTGCCGCCTTCACAGCCGCATTAAATACCGCTACTGTAGATTGCGTATAGCTATTTTCACGATAGCCCAAACCGACATCAATAATGGGTAAAATTCCCACACGCTTTACCCGTCCGTTATTTACATAAGACAAAGCCTCAAATAGAGCGGGAAAGCGGTATCCCTGTTGGAAAGTAATCCGGAAATTATGATTCTTTTTGTAAGTGTAAACAGCAGCAAGGCGCGGCGTGAGTTTAGCCGCAAATTCAGGATTATAATCGGCACGGATTGATCCCCATAATTTCAATTTTTCCTTAAATAACGTTTTTGTTACCTGGGCAAAACCACCAAACTTTTCATAATAAATATTGCTTCCGAAACTTCCATCAGGCAGAGCTGTATTTCTATCTGCAATTGGCCGTTTAAAGTCAACAAAATTATTGCCATCAGGAATCACTTGATATACCCGTGCATCTGCACCGAGTAACAGATCAAAATATTTTACTTGTTTGGATAAATCCAATTGGCCTTCTATATGATAGAGATTACTTTTTTGAACCAATGCTGCTCCACCGGTTACTGGCGCATTCGGGATTGAACCTGATTTGATATCCCAGTTATTAATTTTTATAATGGAGTCTTTCACCGTATTGAATCGCTGAGTGCCAGGTTCAACGCGGCCGGCATCCGCCTGCTGGCGTGCATATTGAGTGGCTGCAGCAAGGTTTTCAGAGGTAAGGCCGCCGCCATGAATTAATATATAAGAAGTCAATGCATTTTTAAACTTTCCGGCCCATACACTTGCACTGCCGCCAGTATATAGATCCAGATTATCGGCCAGTGGTTTTACATTATAAGAATCTCCGCTATTTTCCTGTGACACATAAGCTTTAATTGTAAAGGTGCTGCCTTTCAGTTCCACCTGATGATTCTGAACAACTACATTATCTAATTTAACTTTATTTCCTCTTTGAAAAACACCATCCATTTTGCCAACCCTATAAGAGTAGGTTAGTTCTGTTGCATGATTAAAACGGTAATGCAAAGCTGCATCGAATTTTAAATTATTTACGTTTGGATCAACCAAATCTTTTTCCCAATATCCTGTGCGTGCAACTGTTAGTGTTTTATTCGTTTGCCCGTCAATCGTTAACCCGGTTATGGAAACAGTATTACTTCCTGCAAGTGCATCATCGCCATACTTATTCCATCCGTCAAAAGCAATATTGTTTGCTCCGTTTAATGAAGGATAAGCCGGGTTTGCAGTGTTTTTGTTGTTAGGATTCTGATCTGTGCGGGAATCCGATATCCAGTCTGTACCCTGCAAATAGCCTGCGTTGATCTTGAAAGCAAATTTATCATTGAATGCTTTTGCATATCGGATAGCCGTTTCCGTTAATATGGACGGGGCATGATCGATACCGTCAACATGATTGACGCCTGTTCGCTGAAAAATGCTCAGTCCCTGTGATGAAAAAGGATTTTTTGTGATCAGATTTGCCATCCCGTTAATAGCATTCATGCCATACAATGCAGATGCCGCGCCGGGAGTTACTTCGATGCTTTGAATATCCAGTTCTGTAGGCCCAATCGCATTTCCCAAAGGAACTCCAAGGGTTGCGGCCTGCATATCTATGCCATCTACCAGTTGCATAAAACGAAAATTGTTTGGAATATTAAAACCTCTTGTATTCGGTACCTTAAATGTGATGGATGAAGTGGTTAACTGTACTCCTTTTACATTTCCCAAAGCATCATAAAATGAAGCGGCGGGTGTTTCTTTCAATGCTTTGATATCTAATTTTTCAATTGATACCGGGGATTGCAAAAGCTTCTCAGCCTTGCGGCTTGCAGTTACTACAATTTCATTCGCCAGGTAATTTTGTGTTGATAATTGTACCGCTAAATTTGTATTGGGATTTTTGATAACAATTTCCTGCGCCGTAAAACCTACTGATGAAATAATTATTGTGAAAGGAAATTTCTGGTTGGTTACCAAAGAAAAATGCCCGCTTGAATCTGTAACAGTTCCGGATGAAGTTCCCTTTATGGAAATGCTTGCATTGGGCACCGATTCCCGGTTATTATTAATTACATGGCCGCTTAATAAAACAGATCCGTTTAATTGTGCATTTGTAAATACCGGAATTAAAAATACTAAAGTGAATATATTTTTCATGTTATTTCATGCTGATTAATTTTTTAAAATAATGTCTTATTAGATTTAATTCTTGCACCAACATCGTACACATGTATTTGCTATATTTTTCCGTTGATCTTTTAAATATTTTCTCATCACTTTAATTTTATTATCCTACTGTTTTAGTAGGGTAATTGATTCAAAAAAAATCTTTCATTTTGGAAAGATTTTTAAAAGTTTATTTAATAGAGATTATACAAATAATGTACGATGAGTGTAATCGCCAAACGATTCATTATTGATCCTGTCTTTTTTAAAATTATCAAACAAGATATCGAGTTCTGAAAGAAGACCTTTCTCGTCCAGACTTTCCTTGTATAATTTATTCAGCCGGTATCCTTCATGATCACCGCCTAAATTCAAATTGTATTTTCCTAAACCACTTCCGATAAATCCAATTTCTGAAACAGAAGAACGACCGCAACCATTGGGACAACCAGTCATCCTTGTGATGATATTTTCATTTTCAAGATCATGTTTTGAAAGCAACGATTCAATTTTTGTAAGTAGGGTAGGAAGATACCGTTGAGACTCCGCCAGCGCTAACGGACATGTTGGCAATGCGACACATGCCATTGAATTTTTCCTGATCACAGAGGCATTTTCAGTATGCGCTATAATTTTAAATTCTTCAAGGATATCATTGATCTCTTTTTTATCTTCAGGTTTTACATCACTTACGATAGCTTTCTGATTTACCGTACACCTGAAATTTACTTTTCCGGTTTTTGCAATTTTCAGTAATGCTGATTTTATGGCAACTTGTTCAGTATCCATCACACGTCCATTTTCAACAAAAAGTGTATAAAACCAGTTGCCTTTGGTGTCTTGTTGCCAGCCGTAATAATCTTCACGCTTCGTAAAAACATAAGGCCTCGATTTTTCAAACTTAAAACCCATCCGCTTTTCAACCTCTTCTTTAAACTTTTCAACGCCCATTTTATCAACAGTATATTTCAAACGCGCCTGTTTTCTGTCAACACGGTCACCATTATCCCGTTGAACGGTTACCACTTCATAAATCGCTTTAAATGTTTTTTCTCCCGCTTCTACAAAACCGATTTCTGTGGCTAATCTTGCATAAGTATCTGGGTTGCCAAAAGTGAAGGCAAGTCCACCGCCAATGGCAAAATTGAAACCAACCAGTTTGTTATTTTCAATGATTGCGATCAAACCAAGATCATTCCCAAAAACATCTATATCATTATTGGGAGGAATACAAATTCCTACTTTAAATTTACGCGGCAGGTATGAATCGCGGTATAAAGGATCTGCTTCCAGCTTTTTATCAACAATTTTTTCTTCATCCAGGAATATTTCGTAATAAGCGCGGGTCTTTGGTTTCAACATGCTACTGATTTTAGAAGCATAACTAAATACCTCTTCATGCAAAGGCGACTGTACCGGATTCGGGCTGCACGTTACATTCCTGTTGTCGTCTCCGCATGCGGCAATCGTATCAAGATGAACACTATTAAAAATTTTATGCGTCGGTTTTAATCTTGATTTTAAAACGCCATGCAATTGAATGGTTTGCCGTGTCGTAATTTTCAATTCATCAGTAGAGTCTTTTCCGGCAATATCATTTAGCGCGATCCA
>DATILZ010000134.1:0-2389 GCA_035475995.1 Hanamia sp.
TTTTCATAGACCATATTTATTTTAAATACTGCCTCCCTCACTTCACCTACTTTAATATTTCTGAAGTAGAAGTTTTTCATTACGCCCCCGCGACATGCATTTGATTTTATCCTTATCGCCCGTTCAAGATGAGGACTGCTCATTACGCAATTCTGAGCATATACATTTTCAACACCGCCCGACGTTTCGCTGCCAATCACGACACCTCCATGGCCATCTTTCATCTGGCAATCCTGCACAATGATATTTTTTGAAGGAACATTTACCCTACGCCCATCCTCATCACGACCGCTTTTAATAGCAATACAATCATCGCCATCAGTAAATGAACAATTTTTGATCATTACATCGCTGCATGATTCCGGATCGCAACCGTCATTATTGGGCCCGAGGCTGTTGGTAGTAACTCCATCAATAGTTATATTTTGAGAAAGCGTTGGATGTATCAACCAGAAAGGGGCATTGACCAATGTTATACCATCTATCAAAATATTTTTGCAATGATAAAATTCAACCATAGTTGGCCGCATATAATGTCCTTTACCAAAAACACGGTCTGCAACCGGAACTCCTTGCGCAGCCATTTCCATTAACTTCGGCTCATTTTCTTTATCATGCTGAGTTGGCATTCCTTCTTTCCATCCAAATCTTTTGCTACCAGTCCAATTCCACCAATGGTCATTATCTGCCTGCCCATCTAAAATCCCTTTACCGGTAAGCGCAATATTTGTTTCTCCGTTTGCGTAAATAAGTGGTGAATAGTTCATGAGTTCCACACCTTCAAAACGGGTGAGTACAACAGGTAGATAATCATTATCATCCGTACTGAATTTAACCAAAGCATTTTCTTCCAAATGTAAATTCACATTGCTTTTCAAATGGATCGGCCCTTTTACAAAATAAGTTCCTGCAGGAATAATAACCCTGCCTCCTCCTGCTTTGCTGCAAATTGCAATCGCTGATTTTATTGCAGGAAGACAATCAGTTTTGCCATCTGCTTTTGCACCATATTTAAGGATGGAATAATCACGATTTGCGAAAGTTGGCGGAATAATGTTTTTTAAAATCGAAGGCAAATCTTTCCAGCCTTGTTCTTCTGATTGCTGAGCCGAACAACCGGCAGTAATTATCAAAAGAGAAAGAACAACCGTTATGTATTTTAAACTAAATAATTTTTTACACTTCATAATAATTCGTTTTTAATTCATGATTTTTTAAAAATTCTATCAGTCAGTTCAAGATGTAAATTGTTTATTCCCTGTAAAACTAATTCTGCGATATGTCGTGCTCCATAAGCATTAAAATGAGTGTTATCATGAATGCCTGAAGGATAATCAGGATTTTCTCCCGGCGCTAATTGCATAAATAATAATGCTGAATTCTTTTCTCCAAATTGCTGGAATAATTTCAAGCTCATTTCGTCTAAATCAATCAAAGGGACATTCATTTGTGCTGCGACTTCCCGAACAATTTTTGAATAAACTTCATGAGTCTCTACGGCGTTTCCACTTGCATCAAATTTTCTCCTGCTCACCGGAGTTATCAAAACAGGAACGGCTTTTTTGTCGCGCGATTCTCTAACAAATTTTATTAAATTATTTCTGTAATCTTCAGGAGTCGTATAACGGTCAGGATAATTTTTTGCTTCATCATTATGGCCAAATTGTATGAAAACATAATCACCATCTGATAAATCGTTTACAATTGGTTGCCAGCGGTTCTCAGCAATAAAAGTTCGCGTACTTCTTCCGCCTCTTGCTTCATTTTTAATGGTAACGGAAGAATCAAAATATTGCGCAAACGGCATTCCCCAGCCGGTCAGCGGAAAACGTGAGGAATCATATTGACACATGGTAGAATCACCAATCATCCAGATCGTCGTATGTTTTTTAATGGGTAAGGTAAATGAAACCAGTCCCAGTAAACAAATAAATAATCCCTTTTTTAAAGCTGCTTTAATCATGTAACAAATTGAAGCGTTTGAAAATTTCTGACGCTTTTATTTTTTTTCTTTTTGATGAACCACACGAATATGATCTGCTAAATCAAGATTCAGATTTTTGATTTCCTGCAAAACAATTTCAGCCATTTTCCTTGCGCCCAATTCACTAAAATGCGTATCATCTTTATGCCCTTCAGGATAATGGGGATTTTCGCCAGGCGATAAATAATTGTATAAATATTTTGAAGATTCCGGGCCAAACTCTTGCACCAGTTCCTGGCTTTTTGCATCCAGATCAATCAAAGGAACATTCAGCTTTTTTGCAACATCTTTTACCAACTGTGTATATTCAGCATGCGTTTCTTCAATCTTTCCTGTCGAATCAAACTTTCTTCTTGCTACCGGTGTAATCAAGACAGGAATGGCATTTTTACTTCTTGATTCATT
>DATILZ010000135.1:0-2757 GCA_035475995.1 Hanamia sp.
AATTTGCTGCTGAAAATATGATTCCATCTGAGTGTAGCGGTTGTATTCCCCCATCTTATTCCAAATTGGTTACTGTAGCCGAGATCATCTTTCCCAAAATATCCCGATAAATATAATTTATTTTTTTCGCCAAACTGGTAATTGGCTTTCGCATTAATATCGTAAAAATAGAGAATGCTTTTGTTTACATCACTGTCTTTTGAAAGTTTCAAAAATAAGTCGGCATAAGTACGACGTGCACTGATCATAAATGAACCTTTGTCTTTTATGATCGGCCCTTCTACATTCAACCTCGAAGAAATCAAACCGATACCGCCGCTTACTTTATAATCTTTATTATTCCCATCATTCATTTTTATATCAAGCAATGATGACAAGCGGCCGCCATATTGAGCCGGCATATCGCCTTTATAAATCGTCACATCTTTTATGGCATCAGAATTAAAAGTAGAAAAAAAACCAAGAAGGTGAGAAGCGTTATAAACAGTGGCTTCATCCAGCAAAATGAGGTTCTGATCAGCACCGCCACCACGCACAAAAAACCCGGATGAGCCATCACCGGCAGATTTTATTCCAGGCAATAACTGAATGGTTTTTAAAATATCTTTTTCGCCAAATAATACCGGAACATTTTTTATTTCTTCCATCGATACTTTTTGCATTCCCGGCAAAGTGCGGGTAATATTTTCACTTCGTTTGCCGGTAATAACTACCGCTTCTAACTCGGTAGTTTCAGGCGTAAGCTGAAGAGCAATCATATGATCTTTGGTTAAAGAAAGCTTCACGGTATCATTTGCATATCCTGTAAAACTTGCAACAAGGGTATAAGTATTTTCAGGAGCCGTAATGGAATAAAAACCATAGCCATTGCTCAAAACGCCGGCACCATGATTTTCCAGTAAAACAATATTTGCTCCGATTAAGGTTTCACCGGTTTTTGCATCCGTAACCGTTCCACTGATGGTATGTTTTTTTTGAGCAAAAGATACGAGTCCTGCCAATAAGGTAACGGTTAAAAAAAATCCTTTCTTCACACAAAAATATTTGAAACTAACAAATAAAAATTGATGTAAAGCTACTTTTATCTTTTAATATTTATACTACATAAATGAATGACGGATTAGCAAAATTGAATTTGATGATATTTCTTTACTGAATAGCCGACAATACTGCCGTTTCCCTGAAAATGTTGATAGTTTTTTGCCAATAATAGGCTTTTCTCGATAAGCGCATCAATTTATAAAGATCATCCTTCATCTCATTGTAAAATGGCAGGAAGATATCAGCAATATCTTTTTGTTTGAAAATACATTGCAAAAAAATATTGCTGATATGTTCGTTAGATTTGTTTTTTTGTTTAATTAAACGGCAATCTGAAAGATCATATAGGCTTATTATCTGAAACTTTGATATACCATGGCTTTTATCCAGAAAAATCAGTTTGTGACTCAGCCTGTCGATCCCAATAACATTTTTGTTCAGGCTTTGTTTTTTATCTACGGCAAGATTGTTTTTTATTACGAAATCGTCAAACTCATTCCATAAATCTTTCTTTTCTTTTTTCCTTCTGGCTTTGTTGCTTACCGACAGTATAAATCCGAAAAGGATCAATGCTATCACAATAAAAAGCGCTGTGTATTCAATAGAATTCATAATAGTTTTACCTCCGTTTATTTTTCAGGAAGCAGCTCATTGCTCACTTCCATGATCATAAAATCTTTTTTACCTGATGGTACCTGCCAGCTCACCGTCTGGCCTTTTCTGAAACCAATGAGCGCGGTGCCGATTGGCGCCAAAACAGAAACCTTTCTTTGTTTAATATCTGCTTTCTGTGGCAACACGATCGTGAGGGTCATGTCGCGTTTTGTTTTTAAATCTTTGATAACGACTGTTGAGTTTAAACGCACAATATCATTTGGAAAATCTTCTGCATCTACTATTTGCGCTTTTTTTATTTCTTCATACAGTTTGCTGAAATTTTCTTTTTCATTTACCTGCATTCCCTGCAGGTTTTTTACATAACCGTTTAAAATTTCAAAATCGTTTTTTAAAAGTATTACCGGTGTTGCTGTTGCCGTAAGTGTTGCTGTTGACATAATTGTTTTTTTTAGTTAAATGATTATGATGAAAATATTTTTCTGGTTTTAGTTTTTAGAAAAAAAATAAGTTAAAAGTTATTAAGGCCTCTTTGAGGTAAGGAAATTACAAGATTGACGAATCAAAAAAAGATGTAATTAACCCCGTAACCTAATAAGACGATACGGGGCAAAAGGTTCTAAGACTTTATATCTTAATAAGGAAAGAATATCTGAGCAATATCCTGAGTTAGAAGTAGTACAATCACATACAGCATCAGAAAACCCTGTGCTGTTAAAAGAAAAATCTTTTATGAATTGTACTTTTTGCATTGACTGATAAAAGTACGAAAATAAATGGAGATGGCAAAATGGAATTCATTAGAACTTATGAAGTGATTTTGGAAGTTGACCCAATAGCTCTGCAAATAACCTTTTTCAGTAAAAGAACAATTAACATGAATTTCAATGTTGAATGTTTAAACTTTAAAGGGTGCGATGCTTCTTTATTTTTTGACTAATTGGATAAGAAATTATCTGAAGTTTACTTTATAGTCTTTTATTTAAATAAGTAACCGGTTTGATTAAATGTAGATTTAAACCGAAAGACTCTTCATCTTTTAAAACACTTTTTATTTAAGGAAAAGAAACGACAAGATTTTTTATTCGCTTTTTCTTTGAA
>DATILZ010000136.1:0-3262 GCA_035475995.1 Hanamia sp.
GAAAACCCAAGGCATTTGATGGGCGATGAAAATGTATTTTGTCTGACAGAAACAGAGGAAAAATTCCTGGCTCTTTTAATGGATTACACAGAATCTTCCTGGTACGATACCAATTTAAAAGTGGAGGATTTAACCAGGCCCTTACGATGCAGCAAGTCTCAATTGTATCGAAAATTGCTTTCAATTAGTGGTCAGTCCCCAAATGCCTTTATACAGGAATACAGGCTGAATGAGGCTTTTGCCTTATTAAACAAAAATAACCGCAACGTTTCAGAAGTGGCCTTTGAAACCGGGTTTAGCAGTCCTTCTTATTTTTCCAAATGCTTTCAAAAAAAATATGGTTACTTACCCTCACGTCTTTCCTGAAGGAGATCACTGGTATTTGAGAAGTAATTTGAACTAAAATTACCATCTTTTGAACCAAATCTTATAGCATTGGTTTTAGAACCTTAATAGTTTTGAATAACCAATAAAAGCAATTCTCTTTTCTATATTCAAAAACAAAAATTAAGGTTATGCCAAATTCAATTCTGGATTTAAACATCTCTGTTGTTACTGATTTCAAATCAAAGATCAGGGGACAAATTTTTCTACCGGATGATGCCGGATATGAAGATGCATGCAAAGTTTATAATGCGATGATCGAAAAACATCCCGGAATGATCGTAAAGTGCGTGGATGTCGCCGATGTGATAAGCTCGGTAAATTTTGCAAGAGAAAATAATTTACTGGTTGCAGTGCGGGGAGGAGGACACAATGGCGGAGGACTGGGTATTTGTGATAATGGGTTGGTAATTGATCTGTCAGGAATTAAGTATGTGCGCGTTGAAACTGAAACAAAAACCGTTCGTGTTGGTGGTGGCAATATCTGGGGAGAAGTAGATCATGCAACACATCCTTTCGGACTTGCTGTTCCTGCCGGAATCATTTCTACCACTGGTGTAGGTGGCTTGACTCTTGGCGGAGGGGTTGGTTATTTATCAAGAAAATATGGACTTTCGATTGATAGCTTATTGGAAGCCGATATGGTTTTAGCCGACGGGTCGTTTGTAACGGTCAGTGCCGGTAGAAACAGCGATCTCTTTTGGGCGATCCGCGGGGGTGGTGGAAATTTTGGAGTTGTAACTTCTTTTAAATTCCAGGCACATCCTGTAAAGAATGTATTCGGTGGCCCAACATTGTGGCCTTTAGAAAAAACAAAAGAGATGATGGAATGGTATGATAATTTTCTCAATAACGCTCCCGATGAATTGAATGGTTTTTTTGCTCAGTTAGTTATACCTGGCCCACCATTTCCGGAGCCACTTCATCATAAAAAGTTTTGCGGTGTTGTCTGGTGTTACACCGGAGAAATGGATAAAGCTGAAGAAATTTTTAAACCGGTTCTTGATAAGGATCCCATATTTCAGCATTTGGGAGAAATGCCTTATCCTGCTATCCAAAAATTATTTGATGGCCTCCTTCCGCCGGGCTTGCAATGGTATTGGAGAGCGGATTTTTTTAATGAATCAGAAGCAGCTTCAAGGGAAAAGCATTTGGAATTTGGAGAAAAAATTCCAACCCCGCTTTCCCAGATGCATTTGTACCCGATTAGTGGAGCAGCAGGGCGTGTCGCCAATAATGAAACCGCCTGGGCCTATAGAGATGCGAAATATGCAGGAGTAATTGTAGGAGTGGATCCTGATCCTGCAAATGCTGAAAAAATTACCAACTGGTGCAAAGATTATTGGGAAGAGCTTCATCCCTATTCATGTGGAGGCGCTTATTTAAACTTTATCATGAATGAAGGCCAGGATCGCATCAAAGCAAGTTATAAAGGAAATTATGACCGTTTGGCAAAAATTAAGAAAAAATATGATCCAAATAATTTGTTCAGAGTAAATCAAAATATTTTACCGGAGGAGATTGAAAGCTAGAGTTTTATTAAAAGGATGGATTGTATTTATCGGGAATATTTTTTATTTGATACTATTGTCAGGGTTGCCAGCCTTTTAAGGGTTACGCAACCCTTTGTTGTTCATCTTATTTTTGATTCTAAAAAAAGCTTCTTTAATCTGAACTAACTTTCCGGAAAAAATAAAACAGTGTAAATTGTCTTGTGGATTCAATTTTCAAAAAACTAAAAACATCCAAAAATGAAATTATTAAAATCAAATCTGTACATTTTTTTGCTAACAATTTTTTGTTGTGTAGGCTTCAATAAAACCTACGCCCAGCAATCTGTTTTTAGTTATCAAAAATATATTGAGAAAGGGGATACGCTCAATTACAGAGAATTGTATCCTGATTTTGATACGCTTCACAAATATCCTTTGGTAATTTTCCTGCACGGTTCCGGTGAGCGCGGAAATGATAATGAAGCGCAATTAAAATGGGGTGTGAAAAATTTTGCAACAGATGAAAATATGAAACTTCATCCTGCAATTGTAATTGCGCCTCAATGCCCTGAAAAAAAAGGATGGTCTAATTTTTCACGCACGACCAGCACTGAAATGACTTTGTTGCCAACTCCTTCGAGGCAAATGGAAATGCTGATCACGCTTATTCATAAATTGATTGAAAAATTACCAATTGATACGAATAGAATTTATATTACTGGCCTTTCGATGGGCGGTTTTGGAACCTTTGATGCTATTGAAAGGTATCCAAATCTTTTTGCTGCCGCTGTACCGGTTTGCGGTGGTGGCGATGTTTCAAAAGCTGCTTCCATTGCACACATTCCCACTTGGATTTTTCATGGTGCAGAAGATGCAGCGGTAAACCCAATTCTTTCTATTAATATGGTGAATGCTTTAACGAAAGCCGGTGCTCATCCGGGTTTTACCATGTATCCCGAAGTTGGTCATTTCTCCTGGATCGGCGCTTATAGCGATCCAATGATGATGGAATGGTTATTCAGGCAGCATAAGTAAATGAATGAATTTACAATTATAAAAACCATCCGGGTACCTAAACCCGGATGGTTTTTGGGCTTCAGTAAACAAGCAATAACACCAGTTTCTACTTTCGAATCACTCATTCCTTGGATCTCTTGACACCTTAAAATCATATTCCTTTGGATGTTCAGCGCCAAGAAGATTTTTTACAAAATAATCCCATCTGCGGCGCATCATATAGGTGGACAATGGACCGTAGCCATGCCTGCTGTTTGGAAAAATTACCAGGTCAAAATCTTTATTTGCTTTTTCCAATGCTTCTACTACCAGCAAGGTATTCGATGGCGGCACATTATCATCCACCAGGCCATGAGCCAGCATAAGCT
>DATILZ010000137.1:0-3817 GCA_035475995.1 Hanamia sp.
GCTTCGGGTTTTGTTTGTGTGGATTCTTTTGTCCGTATTTATATCACTCCCTTCATCATTTTTGAAAACACGAATCTTCATTATTTCTTTGTTTGCTGTGAATGGACATAACCCACGCAATCGTTTGCCTGAATTATTCCGGAATCATTTCACTAAGTTTGAAACACGTTCATTGCCACTAAAAATATATAAATGAAGAACATTATTTTGTTGCCTTTCTTTTTTCTTTTTTTAATCACTGCATCGTTTGCACAGCAAAAACATACGTTTGAAATCAAAAACGGAAATTTTGTTTATGATGGAAAACCGATTCAAATTCATTCAGGTGAAATGCACTTTGCACGCGTACCGAAGGCATATTGGAAACAGCGTTTGGAAATGATAAAAGCCATGGGATTGAATACGGTGGCAACCTACGTTTTTTGGAATTACCAGGAAACTGCTCCCGGAGTGTGGGATTTTAAAACAGATAGCAGAAATATTGCAGAGTTTGTAAAAACCGCGCAGGAAGTTGGCTTATTTGTGATACTTCGGCCAGGTCCATATGCCTGCGCTGAGTGGGAGTTTGGCGGTTATCCGTGGTGGCTGCAGAAAGAAAAAGATTTGGTAATCAGAGCGAATAATAAACCTTTTTTGGATTCATGCAGAACGTATATAAATCATCTTGCCGCGCAGGTAAAAGGTTTGCAAATAACACACGGCGGCCCGATAATAATGGTGCAGGCAGAAAATGAATTTGGCTCTTATGTAGCTCAAAGAAAAGATATTCCGTTAGAAGAACATAAAGCATACAGCGCAGCCATCAAACAGCAATTACTCGATGCTGGTTTTGATGTTCCTTTATTTACTTCTGATGGAAGCTGGTTGTTTAAAGGAGGCACGATTGACGGCGCTTTGCCCACAGCAAATGGAGAAGATAATATTGACAATTTAAAAAAAGTAGTGAACGAATATCATAATGGAGAAGGGCCTTACATGGTGGCGGAATTCTATCCCGGCTGGCTGGATCATTGGGCAGAACCGTTTCAGAAAGTATCGACAGAAAGCGTGGTAAAGCAAACAGAAAAATATTTGAAAGCAGGAGTTTCTTTTAATTTTTATATGGTTCACGGCGGAACAAATTTTGCTTTTACCAGCGGCGCAAATTATGATAAAAATCATGATATTCAGCCTGATATTACCAGCTATGATTATGATGCGCCAATCAGCGAAGCCGGCTGGGCAACGCCGAAATATCTTGCGCTTCGCAAATTATTCCAGGATAATGTTTTTTATAAAATTCCGGCAATTCCTGCTCCAATTCCGGTGATTGAAATTCCTTCTATTAAATTAGACAGAGCCGTTGACCTTTTTACTTTTAAAGATAAAATTGCACCGGTAGAAAGTGATACGCCACAAACTTTTGAAGATTTGAATCAGGGTTATGGCTACGTTTTATACACCAAACATTTTACCCAACCCATTAATGGAAAATTAGAGATCAAAGGATTGAGAGATTATGCGCTTGTTTATGTAAATGGAAAAAGGGTAGGAGAGTTGAACCGTTACTATAAAAATTATTCATGTGATATTGATATTCCATTCAATGCAAGGCTGGATATTCTGGTAGAAAATATGGGAAGAATCAATTATGGAGCAGAAATTATTCATAACCTTAAAGGCATCATTAGCCCTGTTACCATTGATGGAAATGAGATTACCGGTAGTTGGAAAATGTATAAAATACCGATGGATAGTCAACCCGATTTGCAACATAACGGTAATGCATATACGAAAGAACACCCGGTGATTTATAATGGCTCATTTACACTTTCAAAAACCGGTGATACATTTCTGGATATGAGCAAATGGGGAAAAGGAATTGTTTTTGTAAATGGACATAATCTTGGCCGATACTGGAATGCAGGACCCCAACAAACTTTATATTTGCCCGGTTGCTGGCTGAAAAAAGGAAAGAATACGATTGCTGTGTTTGAACAGATAAATGATGTAAGACAAACGGAAATTAGTGGTGTGAAAGTGCCGGTATTAGATCAGGTGAAAAAATAGCAGGCAAAAGGTCTCATTTGTATAGAAAAAATAGAAGTTTGTACTATTTATGGTTTTGCTGAGAAAATAATTAAAAGAAAAAATACATTAATAAATGGTGTTGTTAGTTGTTTTATTTATTTATAATTAAAATTCCATTTATTATACGTCGTTGTTTTAATTAACAGATGTTTTATCTTCGTGTAAATTACAACATTGACGTCTCTTACTATTCATAATAAAAAATACGTTTTAATTCCTGAGGAAAACTATCAGGAGTTGCAAAAAAAAGCTGTCTTGAAACAGAGAACTGAAAAAACACTTTCTATTGAATAAGCCAGAGCTTATAGCAAAAAAATGATTAGGAAATGGGCTTCAGAAAAGTGAGTGTCTGGCAATCTGCGGCGAATAGTATCGCAGAAATTTCCTGGTATCTTGAATCTGAAGGGTTATTGGCTACTGCAGAAAAGTTTTCTGATGAAGCGTATGATTTTCTTGCAAATCTCGAGATAATCTCAAAAGCTATAGACCATGCAAAGAACCTGAAAGAAATGCAATTGGATTTAAATGCATTGTTTATAAGAAGAAATACACCATCGGTTTTATAGAATTAAATACTGAAATAATTATTTGTGAATTCATCCTTTCAAAAAGGATACATTGGTAAGTGAATTTGAAAAACCACTATTTTTGAAAGAAGCTTACTTTGAAAAAGGCGCATCTCATTAATGTATTAGCTCCTCAGTTTTCAAAAGATCAATTAACGTAGTATCATTCATAGACAACGGTTGTATCCAGTTACCAAGTTTCTCTCTCTTCCACCATAGTCCTTTTGCATTTCCCGGCTTTGCAAAACTATAACGATATAATTCAGCCCTGATATATTTTGGAGGTTTATCTTTAAAAGGATTTGAAGCAAACAGAGATGTTATTTTCGGATCATTGTGAAGCAACTTCCAGATAAGATTATATGTCCACGGATATTCTTGGGGAGTCGCCATACTTGCAAACCACATTTGCCAATCAAGATGTAATTGATATGGCGCAATTTGCGGCGGACGCTTATTTAATAATACGGGTAAACCTCTGTAAATATAAGGTCTCCAATCGCTGCTGTCTGTCGGATTTTCATCGGAAGTTCCTTCAAATACTACATTGTAGCGCTCCTGCCCAACGGTTCCAAATGCGCCATAAGTATTTACCAGATCAAAAGGGTCATAAGAAGTATTCATCACCTGGGCAGGGGAAATCAAATTGAAAGCAGGCTGGATACTAAGCAATGCAACCAGTGCTGTAACAACCCACGCGGTAGTCATCATTGGCCGGGAAGGAGAAGGATTTTTGATAGCAAATTCTGCCTTTTTAACGAGTGAACGTGGTAAAATTTTTGCCCAGAATCCATCGTCAAAACAAGCTAAGGCAGGTACAATCGTAAGCCAGTTTAAAAAAGAAAGATTCCCACTGAGAATAATCGAAATTTGAAATAATACAATGACGACTCCTGCAATATGACGTGCAACACGAGGCCAGAATACAAACAAAGGTGCAAAAAGTTCTGCAAGAAAGTTGAACCAGATACCCATCTTTAAAACAGCATGTGGAAGAAAATGAAACCACCTGCTCAATGGACCTGGAATGGGTTGCGTTTCAAATTGATAATAGAGCGCGGTTCCATTTCGCCAGATTTCATCGCCGCGGATTTTTATTAATCCCGAACCCATCATGATGCGAAAAATAAGCCAGCGGAATAAAACAATGATGGGGAAAGGAGGTGGATGTTTTGGAAAAG
>DATILZ010000138.1:0-2215 GCA_035475995.1 Hanamia sp.
AATAAGCGATGATCATCAAAGGCTTATTCAGATACAGAGTCAAAATTGGAAAATGGGAGAATAGAAGATCTACTCCCATAAAGGTTTCCTGCTTATTTAAAAAATACAATGCCAGCGATAACAGGTAAGAAAAATAATAGAGATATTCTTTATGCCGCAAAATACTCCATTGCACCATTGCATAAAGCATTTGCCAAAGAATAAAGCCTATAAATAAAATGCTGAAAAAGCGGTAATTACGATAATGATCCTGATCTTCTACGATTGAATTATTAAATATCCTGTCGTTGAATATTTGTATTTTATCAAAAAAGAACCAGGGCGTTTTCTGTTCGAATTTTATAAAAATATCAGTTTCCTGATGGGCTGATAAATTTAAAGGATAAGACATGGTGGTCCTTTCATAGTAGGATAATTGTTTGTTGATTTTAGTAAGCATGCCCCCCGGAATGAGTTTTATCAACTTTCCGTTCGACAGGAAATACATATCTGTATAATCAAAGTAACCGGGATAAAAATAAGTGTGGACAGCACTGTCAGTCTTGTTTTGCACTGAAAAACGCATCCAATAATCCAGACGGTTGCTGATGTTATTCAACTGCTGAATAAACTGCGGTGAAGTAAGTGTAAAGTCTTTCGTTCTTACCTCGTCAAATCCTTCATTTTCACCATCAATATAAAACCGCGGAGTTTCAGTTACAGAGATCTCATCTGGTATCCGATTATCGATAGAAGAATCTATGTCCGGAGAACGGGCAAATAAAAAAGATGACACCAATAAAAAAGAAAAAGCGAGGTAAACATGCTTCATTTTGTGCAGGATTTTGCGTTCAGCAGCAAACGCGCTATCAAATGTAAAAATGATTTATCTATTCGCATATTTTTGTTTTACAAAAAAAAGCGGAAGTCAGTAAACAAACAAAAAAGACAAATTGTTAGTTTGTTTTTATTGATAGAGAAGTTGGATTACAATAGATTTTCGCCCTTATAACCGAAAGCCAAACCATAAAGCAATTCTTGCATCTAAATAATTTCCTGTTGGAAGGCTATTGAACTTATCAGTCATTTTATAGTAATGGCCATAGCCAATTTGCGGGTTTAATTCAACGTTCAAATGATGTGAAAGCGGAAATTTAATTCCCGTTGAAGCGCCTATGGATAAACCATTTCCAACAAAATCTCTTTCTTTTCCCACAGGGATCATTCCGGCAATCATGGATTGTGTTGATAAAACCTTTTTATTAATATTTTTAAGGTAAGGACCGATAAATAAAAGTTTATTTTCAGAATATTTTCTCAATTCAAAAGTAGAAGTTGTGTACCTGGTAACACCGCCAAAATCTCCATAATCAATTCTTCCTTTGGCTGCAGAAAACATAATGGTAAAGTTGTTTTGTAAATCGTATTCCAAACCCAATGAAGGTCCTGCTGCAATGAGATTTAAAAGGTTGGTTTTTATTTCAAAAGTGCCGGTGTGTTTGCTTTGCGAACTCACCGGTAAAGACATTAGAATCAAAACAGAAATAGAATAAAATTGCTTCAAAGCCTTATTTTATGGAAAGTTAATACATTTCTTATGATGAATATGAAAGATTTTGCTACATCATTTTACAAGCTTCTTCAATACATAATACTTCTCCAAGGCACCTTCTATTTCTTTTTTATCTCCATCCAGCATCGCAATTGTTGAATCAGATTGTATTTTAAAAAATCTTTCAGGAGATGTTTTTTTTGAAGGAAATGAAACCGTAATTATTGTATCAGAAATACGCCATTTTCCGGTATCTGAAAAAGAAGTATTTCTTTCCAGGTATTCCATGTTCTCAATAAAAGTTGAATCGGGATTAAAAGAAACAGTAGTTTTTATTCCCGGACAATCAGCGCAAGGAGTTGTGCCGGAAAATGTTGCTGAAAAACTTTTTTCCAAACGATTTTCGTTTGTTGTTTTAGATTCAGATTTTTCTGAAACGTTTTGAGAGCCGTTGTTACACGAGATTATAAAGAAAGCAATAACCAAAGAAATTGAAAATGCTGTTTGTTTAACCATTATGGGCTTTTTTGTGCTTAAAAGTAAAAATAATTCCAGAATAGCTGTTTTAAAAAAAGATCAGACTTAAAATACACGGTAATAAGGTGTTTCCCTTTGTGTGATGTATTTATTACTAAGGTTGATAAGGTTTGTTGAACATAACTTTGATTTGGCGCGGTGGCCGGT
>DATILZ010000139.1:0-10878 GCA_035475995.1 Hanamia sp.
GCTAATTTTTTATTTAGCTCGAAAAAAATATTTACACCAACACTAAAATTGCTCGCATATAAAAAAGCGCCGTTTACTTCTTTACATTTTTCTTCAACAGTTTTTAGCTGATCAAGCCAACCAGTAGTGCCGCACACAACCGGTACCATTTCATTCAGACAAAACAATATATTTTTAACCGCACTATGTGGATTGGTAAATTCAATGGCAACATCCGCTCTTTCAATATTTTCTTTGTTGAAGTCTTCAAGGTTTTCATCCGTGATTCGTAAAACAATTTCATGGCCTCTTTCCAAGGCAATTTCTTCAATAGCATGGCCCATTTTCCCGTATCCGATTAAAGCGATTTTCATAAAAAAAATAATTAAAAATTAAAGACGAAATTATGGCAGTGGCAGTAATGGTTTTGAATTTTTTTCTTTAAAAAAGAATACTAAAGAAACTCCCGGATTATTCAGGTTTGAGATTCCTGGCTGGATTTTCAAACCAATATCCGAACTTACATCAAAAGCCTTCAAATGCGCGTCAACAGTGGCATCTACCACATTTAATGCCCAGAAACCCAGGAAAACCAAAACCGAATAATCTATATTTTGCCTGAAAACATTTCGGTTTAGCCTTAGGTCCTGATTCGTTAAGTATTGTAGGTTGGTAGCCACTCTCATACTATCAATATGCGTAGCGCGTGAACGGTAAATTACCGCATTCCTCAAATCCTTGTATGTGTTTAAATTATAAAAAAATACATAGGCGGTAGTTCCTAATGCGCCATAAATAATCGGGATCTTCCAATATTTTTTATTGTACCATTGGCCCCAGCCTGGTAAAATAGCAGAGCGAAGCATCGCCGTTTTAGGATTAAACTTTTTTAATGCAGTATCTGATGCCAGCAAACTTTTACCCGAAGTATCCTGAATATTGCTTTTTAAAATAACCGTATCATGCTTTTCAGTAATGGCAGTATCTGTAGCTTTGGCCAGCGTCGTGTCTTCTTTTTTTATAATTTCTTTATTCTTTTTTATAAGAGAAGTATCATGTTGCTGCGCAAAAATTGCGGTTCCCGGTAATAAAAGGAGTAAAAATAAAATGGTAAAAATAAATGTTCGTGCTGCCATAATTTTTAATCTACCGAAACCTGCATCTTGTCTAAAAGTGAACTTAATTCCTCGATAGAAAAATAATCAAAAGTGATGCTGCCGGTCCCTTTTTTACTGTGAGTCATTTTTACTTTCGTACTGAAATGAGATGCTAAATTATCTTCAATTTTTTTTAAAGACGGTGGTAGCGTTGGTTTTACCGGATTATTAACAGTGCTTTTGCCCTGGGTATATAATTTTCTCACAAGATCTTCGGTCTGGCGCACAGAAAGCTCTTTGCTTTTTATTTCGTTAAAAATAAATAATTGTTTATCCACTACATCCACATTGATCAGCGCACGTGCATGTCCCATACTGATGCTCCCGTTTCTTACAGCCGCCTGGATATCCGGCGGTAATTTTAGAAGGCGGATGTAATTGGTGATTGTACTTCTTTCTTTGCCCATCCGCTCTGCAAGCTGGTCTTGTGTATAATCCAGTTCTTCCATTAATTGTTTGTAACTCAGTGCAATTTCAATGGCATTCAAATCCTCCCTCTGCAGGTTTTCGAGCAACGCGAGTTCGAGAATTTTCGAATCTTTTACGTCTCTGATATATACAGGCACATCAGTAAGGCCGGCAATTTTAGCCGCGCGGAATCTTCGTTCACCTGCGATAATCCGGTATTTGCCATTCGCTATTTTTGTAACTGTCAACGGCTGAATAATATCATGAATTTTTACGGAAGCGGCTAATTCACTCAAGGAATTTTCATCAAAATCATGCCGCGGCTGTTCCGGATTTGCTTCTATTTGGGTTAATGGAATTCTGGCATTTGCAACGTTTCCTTTATCAGAAGAATCTTTTATTAAATTTTTTTCCGTGACAGAAAGATCGCTGTCTATATTTTGCAACAATGAACGGATTCCTTTTCCTAATGCCTCTTTTCTATTTGGAGTAGTCGTTTTCATTTATTAATTGGATAAATATTTTTTTTAAAAGTCTAAAAATAATACAAATTGGATTCCATTGCCTGATTGTAAACTTCTTTTGAATCCCATTATATATTGAACCTTAGTATGAAATTTCAATTTTAATATGGCTACCTTATTACCTTATTTTTTCTATATTTAATACGATATTTTATAAGGTAATAAGGTTGATTCAGCTATTGATTTTTTTCTACAAGGTATTAAAAAGTGTTCTTTTAGCATCATCCGGCCTTTGTAGATATTTTTAAAAAGGCATTAAGGATGTTCCAAAACCTTATCAGTTTGATTCATCTTTGTCATATTATTTTTTTGCAAAATCTCTTTTGCAAGATTCAAATAATTGATGGCGCCTTTGCTTTCTGCATCATAAAGGATGGCAGGTTTACCAAAACTCGGCGCTTCGCTCAGGCGGGTATTGCGATGAATAACACTACTGAAAACTAATTCTTCAAAATGATGACGAACTTCATTTACCACCTGGTTGCACAAGCGCAATCTTCCGTCATACATGGTCATCAAAAGGCCTTCTATTTGTAATTCAGGATTAAGCCGGTT
The DNA here is from genome assembly GCA_035475995.1 of Hanamia sp. Lineage (GTDB taxonomy): Bacteria > Bacteroidota > Bacteroidia > Chitinophagales > Chitinophagaceae > Ginsengibacter. The sequence goes on from DATILZ010000139.1 coordinate 2,624, forward strand.
TTGAACTATTTTTATAGTATTCAACAATTTTCCCAATCCTTCCAATGCAAAAAATTCTGCCTGAACCGGTACTACCACACTATCCGCAGCGACCAGCGCATTTACAGTGATCAAGCCTAATGAAGGCGAACAATCAATGATGATAAAGTCATATTGATCCCTGATTTGTTTTAAAACGTTTTTCAAAACAGTTTCACGATCAGGGTAGCTGATCATTTCAATTTCAGCTCCGACAAGGTCAATATGAGATGGCATCAGATCGAGGTAAGGAATTTCTGTTTTTAAAATCACATCTTTTGGAGGCGTTTCATTTACCATGCAATCGTAAAGCCCGGTAGTTACATTATGAAGATCGAAGCCAACGCCAGTCGTACTGTTTGCCTGCGGATCTGCATCTACCAGCAAGGTCTTAAACTCAAGCACCGCAAGGCTTGCCGCAAGATTAATGGCTGTAGTGGTTTTTCCTACTCCGCCTTTTTGATTTGCAATTCCTATTATTTTTCCCATAATTCGTTTTCGCTTATTCTTTTTCTTTTAGATTCGGATAGATGGATTGAATTCTTATATATAAAGTTGCTAAAATTCAAAATTCAGGTTATTTGTTCGTTCGCTGAATTCATAACTCACCCACTCACCACTCACGTCAATCCCGCAAATTTAATTATTAGACCTAATATTAACGCATAATCTGCGGTTAAAAACTATTTATTAATCCCCTAACTTCTAACAATTTTTTATTTCTCTAAGTGGATAACCTGAAAAGCAGTTAATTTTATGTCCATGTACACGATTATCAGCGGCACAAACCGTATAGCAAGTCACACGGAAAAAGTAGCGAAGGAATACCAACGTATTTTAAAAAATAAAAATATTAATGCAAACATTTTTTCTTTAAAAGATCTGGACGTTCTTCACCGTTCAGATGAAATCATCAAAGCAGAAACCGAAATTTTAATTCCAACGGAAAAATTTATTTTTATTATTCCTGAGTATAACGGTTCTTATCCCGGCGTGCTCAAAGCAATGATTGATAACAGCGATACCCGCAAAGTGTGGAATTTTAAAAAGGCTTTATTAACTGGTGTGGCTACGGGAAGAGCCGGTAATTTGCGGGGAATGGATCATCTTTCGGATACTTTGCATTTTATGAAAATGAATGTTTTTTATAATAAGCTTCCCATCTCAGTAATTGATAAAGTAATGGATAAAGAGGGACATCTGAACGATGAAACACTACAGGCAGTAAACAAACAAATAGATGAATTCCTTATTTATTAAAAAAGTAAATTAGTTTAAAAAATGCGTACTCCTTTTGGAACTTTTATCATTATCCTGATAATGATTTTACTGGATATTTATGTTTTCATGGCTATAAAATCGGTAAGTCATTCTGCCTCATCAAGATTAAGAACGGCTATATATTTTATTTACTGGATCATTGCGATTGTGGCTATAGCTGGTCTCTTGCTTTTTATTTTCACAGGACCCGAATTTTTGCCTAAAAAAGTAAGAACTTATCTATTTGCAAGTATTCTTGCTTTTGTTTTCGGCCAATTGGTTTCCTGTGTTTTTTTTCTGGTAGATGATGTGCGCCGTTTGATCCAATGGCTGGCAGGAAAAGCTTTTTTCAGAAATACGGAAGTATCCCAAATGAACAGCGATGGCATCAGCCGCTCTGTGTTTCTTAGCTGGATTGGCTTAGCGGCCGGGACAACTCTTTTTGGAAGTTTGATCTATGGATTTTCCAACAAATACAATTACAGTGTAAAAAAGATAAAAATAGCATTTGATAATCTGCCACCAGGCTTCAAAGGAATGAAAATTGTCCATTTCAGTGACGTGCATTCCGGAAGTTTTATGAATAAAAAAGCGGTGGAACACGGAGTTGAAAAGATCGTTGCACAAAATGCGGATTTGGTGATTTTCAGTGGCGACCTGGTAAATGACCGTTCGCCCGAAATGCAGAATTATATGGATGTTTTTAATAAAGTAAAAGCACCGATGGGTGTATATTCTACTTTTGGAAATCATGATTATGGCGATTATGTAAAGTGGCCTTATAACGGAGTAACGAAAGAACAAAATTTAATCAATCTTGCAAAAGTTCATGAAGAACTGGGTTGGCGTTTGATGATGGATGAACATGTGGAACTGGAAAGAAACGGAGACAAGATAGCTTTGATCGGAATACAAAACTGGAGTGCAAAAGCGCATTTTCCAAGATATGGAAATATGAAAAAAGCATATGCCGGGGCCGAAAATTATCCTTTCAAAATATTGATCAGCCACGATCCAAGCCACTGGGATGCACAGGTGCGGCCGGAATATCCGGATGTGGATCTTACATTAAGCGGACATACACACGGAATGCAATTTGGCGTAGAAATTCCTGGTTTTAAATGGAGCCCTGTTCAATATATTTATAAAGAATGGGATGGATTGTATGAAGATGGAAAACAAAAATTATATGTAAATCCAGGATTTGGATTTATCGGCTATCCGGGCAGGGTAGGCATTTTAGCAGAGATTACGGTGATAGAATTGGTTTAAAAATATTTCAACATTCATAGTTTGTGCCTTCATAAGCCATTTTCATTCTTAGCAGTAAAAGAACAAATAAGCACGATTTGCATTTTTTGCCTGTGCAATAGCAATGATTGAAATTGAATTAAAAATATTTTTGAAAAAATATTACAAAAAGAAGGAATTAGTTTAAATTGAAAAGAATTTAATCACTCCTAAAATATCATTCATGAAGAAAGTTCTTTTACCAGCGATTTTTTTTATTTCCGTTTCTGCCAATGCACAAAAACATCAGCTGGTAAAACTTTGGGAAACCGACACTGTTATCAATGTTCCTGAATCTGTTTTGCCGGACTTAAGCAAAAACATTTTGTATGTTTCTTTGATAGAAGGCGGTCCGTGGGATGCAGACGGAAAGGGAGGTGTAGCGAAATTGTCGATGTCAGGAAAAATTATTGACTCCGCTTTTATTATCGGTTTAAATGCTCCAAAGGGTTTAGGGAAATTTAGTAATCGTCTTTATGCTGCTGATCTGAGTGAGGTAGTGGTAATTGATATTGATAAAGGAAAAGTTGAAAAGAAAATTTCAATTCCGGGAGCTTCCGGATTAAATGATATAACAGTCTCAAACAAAGGCGTAGTATATGTTTCTGATTCAAAGACCAGCAAAATCTGGAAGATTGAAAAGGATCAACCTTCTTTATTTCTAGAAAATATCAACGGAGCCAATGGTTTGAAATGCATTGGAAATGATTTGATTTTTGCAGAAGGAAAAGATTTGAAAAAAGCAGATGCCAATAAAAAAATCACTTTGATCGCAACCGTTACAGAAGGTATTGATGGAATAGAACCTGTTGACAATGGCGATTTCCTTGTCACTTCATGGGTTGGCTACATTTACTATGTTCATGCAAATGGGGAAGTTGAAACTTTATTGGAAACTCATGATGAGAAAATCAATGCAGCTGACATTGGTTATAATCCTGAAAAAAAGATTGTTTTCGTTCCTACATTTCTTCATAAAACAATCGCGGCGTATCAGTTGAAATGAGGTTGAAGGTTGAACCTGTCTTGGGTTATAGAATTGTTGCATTTTTATTTTCCAAAAATCATAACTTTAGTTAAAAAATTAATTTTATGGAACTAACTATCCGGGTAGAAGGTGAAGATGCGGTTACAGACGCAAAAAGCCTTAAAGATTTTCTTGAAAACCGAAGTGCAAAAGGACTAAATGAAGTTGAAATGGCGAGGACGGTGCACAAAGAAGGCGAGCAGGGACTTGGCACTTTTATCGGCAGCTTGCTGCTGAAGCTGGCAGGGGGAGACGAAGTAGTAAAAGGCATCGTTTCGCTGCTGAATAAATGGGCCGAACAGCACGATAAAAGGATTCATTTGCCTAATGGAGTCATTATTCCTCCTAATACGCTGTCGCCCGAACAAATAGTGGAAGTGGTTACTAAAATTAAGGATTAGCCCTAAAAAATTGAACAATGGATGTTCAAAAAAAAGAAATAGATGTTCAAAAAACAAAAGTAATACTGGTAGGCAATTCAATGTTTCCCAGCTGGGGTGAAGGAAAAGACATTCCTAACGTGGAACAAAACATGGAGTTGCTTAAAAAGATTTTTACTGACCCAAAGTATTTTGGCATCCCCGATGATGCAAACCACCTTGTGGAAATAAAAAACGGATCCTCACAGGAAATATTATTAACGGTAAAACATGAAACAAAATCTTTTTTAGAAAAAGACTTGTTTGACAGGTTGATTTTTTATTATAGTGGGCATGGAATACCGGGAGAAGATTCTATTCTTTTTTTTGCATCAAAAGATACTATAAGAAACGATTATGAAATTACATCCGTTAATTCTCACCGGTTATTCTCTTATTTGGAAGCCTTTTGTGCAAAGGAACTGATTGTAATATTGGATTGCTGCTATGCCGCACAGAGCAAAGAAAACCAGGGTGACGAGGATTCCCTGATATCAAAGAGTTTACCAGAAGATAAAGCGGAACTTGAAGCATCGGAAAATGGAATTTATTATCTATTCGCAGCAGGCAAAGACAATGTGGCAAAATTTAATCCCAAAGAACCTAAAAAACCTACCTATTTTACAGAAGCTTTATTAAGCTCTATTGGAAAGGGAACAGAACCGGGACGTCCTTTTATTACGATAGGAGAATTATATATTCAACTTAGAAAGGAAATAGCCGAATTAAAGAAAATAGCTAGCGCGGATATTCCCGATCCACGGGCGGTATTGCAGGGGAATGTAAACGGATTTATCTTTTGTAGAAATATAAACGTCCAAAACCAGGAAGATAACGATTGGTTGGATTTACACGACGATCCAAGCATGAAAAAATTGCTCCTGTTTAAGGAAAAATACCCTGAGACAAGGTTTGAAAAAGAAATGGATGATTTGACAAGCAGGATGATCAAAGGAGAGAAGGCCTTAAAAACGATGGACGAAAATAAAGACATAGAGATGGCCATCGAAATAAAAAGAGTATATAAAGATATTCGATATATAAAAAAACGTGCTGATAATTTTATAAATGCTCAACTTGCTGTCAATGCGAAACAAGACGATAAGAAAATGGAAAGCGCTACGTTCAATGATAAATCTTTGATCAAAGACTTTCCCAATGCCTCTTTAATGCAATCTCCGGACAGCGCTTTTGAAAAAGAAACAGAAACAAAACCAATAGACCCAGGTTCCTTTAGCACAAAATCTAGTAACACGGCAAGAACTTAATACTTGTATTAGTTAAAATATTTACACTCATGAGCAGCCAGGAAGAAATCGAAAAATTAAAGAGCGAGATTGCAGCCGACCCTCAAAATTCTGTTTTATACAATAATGTAGGAATCAAATATTATGACGAGCAGAATTTTGAAGAAGCAAAAAAGTATTATGAAAAGGCTATTGAACTTAATCCTAACGTAGCTGTTTATTATGAAAACCTGGGACTTTTATATGATCAGTTAAAAAACCTGCCTGCTTGTGTTGAGTGTTATGAGAAAGCGGCGGCGCTTGATCCTTCCTCGAATAATTATAACAATATAGGCGTTGCATATTTTAAATTAAACCAATTCGAACAGGCTATCAGCAATTATTTACATGCCATTGAGCTTAAGAAGGATGATGCCATACTTTTTGAAAATATCGGCCTTGCTTATGAAAACTCTGGCAAAATGAAAGAAGCGGAAGAAGCATATCTTCAGGCAACTTCAATTGAGCCCGAAAATTATAATTATCAAAACTCCCTTGGCGTTTTTCTTTTAAAGCAGGAGAAATATGATAAGGCTGTTGAACATTTCAAAAATGCCATACGGCTTGGAAAAGGAGAAGCAGTTTTATATGATAATATTGGCCTTGCTTATGAAAAATTAAACATGGATAAAGAGGCTGAAGAATCCTATCGCAAAACGATAGAAGCGGAACCAGCAAATTCCGTTTATCTGAACCGGCTAGGCGTTTTCCTGTATAGAAAAAAAAGATATCAGGAAGCTATTGAATTTTATAAAAAAGCCATTGAAAACACTCCTTCCATAGCAGTCTATTGGGACAATCTGGGCCTTGCTTATGAAGACTCCGGGCAATTTACTGAGGCAAAAGCTGCTTATCAGAAATTAGCAGAACTGGAGCCGGAAGCAACGAATTCTTATTACAAACTGGCTTTGGTATTGGTAAAAGAAAAAAATTTTCCGGAAGTAATCCGGGTTTTAAAAGAGGGAATCATAAAAGATGCGAATAACATAGAATCGCTTAAACTGTTGGGTCAATACCAGGAAAACCAGGAACTTTATGAGGATGCTTTTAATACTTATTTACAGGCATTAAAACTACAGCCTGGGGATGAATATTTTAATAATCGCGCAGGTATCTGCGCTTATAAATTAAAACAGAACGAGGAAGCTATAAACTATTATCAAAAAGCGATTTGTGCTAATCCGAAGGTAGCTGTGTATTACGAAAATTCAGCATTATCTTACATGCAGCTCAAAAACTGGGCGAATGCAATACAAGCTTATCAAACAGCACTTTCTATTGAGCCTTCGGAAGATACATACAATGCCCTCGGTATTGCATACTACAACGCCGGCAACGATAAAGAAGCCATTGACAATTATAAAAAAGCCGTTGAATTAAGCAAACAATCCAATAAAGAAGTAGCAGTTTATTACAGCAATCTCGGCCTTTCATACGAAAATACCGGTAACAAGGAAAATGCCGAAGAAGCCTATAAAAAAGCACTGGAACTTGAACCGGACAATTATACTTATCAAAACCGGATGGGTGTTTTTTATTTTTTGAACGGCAATTATGATGCTGCTATTGAATATTATAAAAATGCCATCCGCCTTGGCAAAGGAGAGGAAATATTATATGAAAATCTGGGACTCGCTTATGAAAAAAAAGATCTGCCGGATGAAGCGCTGGATATTTATAGAGAAGCGCTGAAAATAATGCCTGAAAGTGAAATAATCAATAGCAAGGCCGGAGAACTTTCTTATAAAAAAGGCGCGTATGAAACAGCTATTGATTTTATTAAAAAGGCTATTGAAGCAAATCCCGGTAATCCGGTTTATTATGATAACCTGAGCCTTGCATACAGGGGACTGGGCAATTATGAATCTGCAAAACAGGCAATAGAAAAAGCAATGAAACTTGACCCGCAAAATGCAGTTTATTATAATAATTATGGACTTATTTTTTATTACCAAAAAAATTATAAAAATGCTATTGAATGGTATAATAAAGCCATTTCCTTAGATGATAAAAATGAAATTTATTTTGACAATCTTGGATTGGTTTATGAAGAAATGCAAGATTACAAAACAGCCATTTCTATTTATGAAAAGGGCTTAAATGTATCGAATAAAAAAGACATTTTTTTAAACCTGATCGGCCTGATGTATTATTATCAGAATATTTTGCCGGACGCCATAATTTCCTATAAAAAAGCAATTGACATCAATAGTTTATCTGATGTTTATTGGTCTAATCTTTCATTAGCTTACAGTAAAGCCGGGAACTATCCTGAGGCTGAAAAATCGATGAACAGGGCAATAGTCTTGAATGATGTTGAAGAGTATCGTCAACGCCTTAATGAGATCAAAGAACTTGTATGAATCACGAACGTTGAACATTGACCTATTATTTAAATGTTCAGTACTATTTCAACAAGGACAACAACAATATGCTCTGCTTTATTACCATTAAAATTCAGCTCTCTATTTAATAATCAACAGCCACATTAAATATAGCTGAAAGAAAATGATTTAAATACTTACCATATGGATTATGGATTTGGAAAATGATGTAATTTTAGTAATCAAAGAACAACAACCGGATACAATATCACCTTTTCATGAAAGTTCCTTATCGGTTTTGAAATGAAAATTGCGGGAATGATAATTCCGCTTATTTGTTCATTTGTTGTAGAAAATTTGCTGTGTTAAAGAAGAGTAGTGGAGGCGAAAAGATTGTTGCCTGATTTCCATCATCGTCTTATTTTAAATCATTTTTTATGAAGTATAATTTTAAAAAAGAACCTTTTAATTCAGATGTTTTTATGCTTGTAAAAGGATTAAGCAGCAGCGAAAAATCGTACTATAAAAAAATGGGCAAACGCCATGCTGATCAAAATGGAGCTTTGCATTTAAAACTATTTAAACTAATAGATGAGACGGCAAATTTTGATGATAATTTATTGTGCCAGGC
>DATILZ010000140.1:0-1911 GCA_035475995.1 Hanamia sp.
CCTTTTATTATGGTTAAGCGCGTAATGCCGGTCGGATCACTACAAACCAGTAGCTACCGTTTTCAATCCTCTTTCCCTAATTAATTCTTCTCTTACTTTTTGACTTCTGAAAACAGCCAGAGGATTTAATGCTCCTCCTGCCTGCAATCTTGCTTCGGCAACAAGTGGCCGTACATCGGTATTAAAAGCTTGTTGAAGTATTTCCTGTGCGGCAACTACATCATTATTATTTTGTGCTTCCACTAATTTTTTTCTGTCAACTAATAATGCTTTTGCATAAGCAACTTTTATAGCTTCCAAAGATTGCAACAAATCTTCCAGGGGGTCTTTTACATTATGCGATGCATCAATCATCCAGGCTAAATCTGTTGCATGATTCATTTTTTTTGCATCCATTCCTTCTACCAATTCATTAAAGATGAGAAACAATTGATAAGGCTTTATACTGCCAACAGTGAGGTCATCATCGCCGTATTTTGAATCATTAAAATGAAAACCGCCAAGCTTTCCTTCCATGAGCAGTAAAGCAACAATTTGTTCAATATTTGCATTTGCCAGATGATGGCCTAAATCAACCAGTGTGTATGCTTTCTTTCCAAGTTTTGATGTATAAAGCAACGATTGTCCCCAATCGCCTACGGTCATTGAATAAAAGTTGGGTTCAAATGCTTTATATTCCACAAACATTTTCCAATCATTTGGCAAAGCGGAATAAACTTCCTGCAAACTTTCCAACGTGTTTTGAAATGCTTTTCTGAAATTTAACTGACCAGGAAAACAAGAACCATCACTGAGCCATACTGTAAGAGATTTAGAACCAAGTTCCTTACCGTATTTTATTACTTCAATATTGTGTTCAATTGCCTGTTTGCGAACTGCCTTATCCACATGTTGCATGGAGCCGAATTTGTAACTCAATTTTTGTCCTGGTTGGTCCTGAAAAGTGTTGGAATTCATCGCATCGAAACGTAAACCATTTTCTTTTGCAAGTGATTTAATATTTTCAGCATCTGAAGGAATATCCCATGGAATATGCAAAGAGATGGCATCAGCCGAACGGGTGAGTGCATGAAGTAATCCAATATCTTCAATCTTTTCTTCCAGGCTACCCGGCTCACCACCTCCGCCAAACCGTCCAAACCTTGTACCTCCCGTGCCTAAAGCCCAACTGGGAATGGCAATTTGGAAGTCTGATAATTTTTTAATTACATCTTCTGAATTATTGATTCCGCTTGAAATGAATTCATAATTTTTTTTATGAGCAGCTGAAAAACCAGCATTGCTTTCTTCAATTAATTCTTTCTTCAATTTCATTTTTAAATTTTTATTTCAATTAAATTTAAGGTAAATAAAACACTTCCTTTAATGGTACACTTACCGGAGAATTATCGCTGTTTGTTTCCATAATATCGTGCATATAATCCCACCATTTTTTCATCAATTCTTTATGTGGCAATTCATTTAATTTTTGGTCGTCTTCTATTGTAAAATAAGCAAAAAGGTTATCAGTTTCTTCATCTAAGAATATTGAATAATCCGAAATTCCTGTTTCCTTTAAAAGCTTTGAAAGTTCCGGCCATATTTCATCATGACGCTTTTTGTATTCAGCTTCAAAACCTTTCAGCAATTTCATTTTAGAAGCAATACGCATAAAGGGATGGTTTTTTGATAATTTTTTATACCTGTATAAACTCAAGAACCGTAACAAAACCAGGAAGGTTTTTACATAAACTTTCAAAATAAAAACTCGCCAATAAAACCTTCTTGGTTATTTCAATTATCTTACAAATGCTGCTGCCACTCCACCATCGACATTCAATACATTGCCGGTAGATTTATTTAATAATCCACTTACAAAAACAAAACACGCATTGGCAATATCTTCCGGCAAAATCGTTTCATTCAACAACG